>DATHVN010000054.1 GCA_035461305.1 Euzebyales bacterium
GCTTGGTCATCCGCGACCGCATACAACCGACCGAGGTCTGCCTCGCCAGACGACAAAGCCTCGACCATGGCCGTCGTGTACTCCTCGTACGCCGCGAGCGCGGCCTGCTGTGGCGATCGCGGCATGGACGGTGCGGACGGGGCGGGCGAGGCGGGCGAGGCGGGCGGTGTGCTCGGCGCGGCGGCCGCGCCCGTCGCCGCCTGCTGTGAATCGCCCTGATTGGCGCCCGTGCAGGCGTTCAGGACGGCCGCCAGAACGACGGCAACGACCAACAGACACCGTCGTGCCCTCACGTCCCCACCCCGGATCGACCCCACCCCATCGGGTGCATCCTAGACAGCATCTCATAGCATGTCGAACCACCACACACGGGTGTCCGGGCGGTCATCTCGCCGTTACGCTGTCCCGCAACGCCTATGTCATCACGTCCCAGGAGCGCCAATGTCGCCCAAGCCCGTCGCCTTCCCCTTCGCCGACTTCCTGATCAACCCGCAGACAAGTTGGGAGCGCGTCTTCAACCCCCAGCTCTTCATCAGCTACAACAGCTCCGACGCCCCGATCGAGAACCACGTGCTCCGCCGTGTCGGCAGCTACGGCAAGCAGCTCGGGACGCTGCTCGACGCCGTGGAGGTGCTGGCCGCCCGTCTGCCCGCCGACGAGCTGACGCCGGCGGAGCGCTCGGCCGTCGACGCGCTGACAGAGCTGCGGGCCGACGTCGAGCGCGCCAAGGCCGACTACCGTGGCGAACCGGTCCGCGCCGACCTGTCACGCGCCGACGTCGACCGCTTGCTGGACCAGCTCGCGGACCTGGAACGCACGGAGCCTGATGCCCACCGTGACCTGGTCGGCCGACTCCGCGACGCGCTCGGCGACTGACTACCCGTCGAATGCGACGGTCAGCTCCTGACACATCTCGGCCAGCGCCTGACGGGCCGCGCTCGCCAGGCCCGGGAACGAGATGAACCCGTGCGCCATGCCGACGTAGTCGGTGTAGCGGGCGAGTGTGCCCTCGGCCCGGAGCCGTTCGGCGTAACGGCGGCCCTCACCGCGCAACGGGTCGTGCTCGGCGGTGATCACCAGCGCGGGCGGCAGGTCGGCGAGGCTCGGCGCACGCAGTGGCGACAGCCGCGGATCCGTCGGGTCCGCCTGTCCGAGCGTGTAGTGGTTGAGGTAGGCGATCCGGTCGGCCTTCGGCAGCATCGGGGCGTCGTCGAGGTCGGCCGACGGCGGTGTCTCCGGAGCGATGTCGACCGACGGGTAGAGCAGCGTCTGGTGCACGATTGCTGGACCGTCCTCGTCGCGCGCCCGCTGGCACGCGACCGCCGCCAGGTTGCCACCGGCGCTGGCGCCCATGACGGCCAGCCGGGTCGCGTCCCCGCCGAGCTCGCCAGCTTGGGCCGAGATCCAGCACAGGCCGGCGTAGCTGTCCTCCACGGCAGCGGGGAACCGGTGCTCAGGCGCGAGCCGGTAGCCGGCCGACACGACCACCGCGCCGACGCGCTGTGCGAGCTCGCCGCACATCCACGCCGACTGGGCCACGTTGCCGATCACCCATCCCCCGCCGTGGAAGAACACGACGACGGGCAGTCCGATGGCACCGTGCGGGCGGTAGATCCGCAGCGGGATCGGCCACTCGTGGTCGTCGATGCGCTGCTCGACGACCTCGACGTTGCGGGCGGGCCGCCCGAACACCAGATGCGCCAGCGGGTTGTCCGGAATCTCGCGTCGCCGCACCTGTCGCAGCTGCTCGGGCGTCATGGTGCCGACGTCGGGACCGATGCTGCGCAGCACGCGATCGAACGCGCGCAGCCGGAGGTCGGCCCGATCGGTGACGGGTCGTGTGCTCACTCCACCGAGTATGCGTCGGCGCACGGGCGGGTGTATCGCCGAACCGCCCGGGAACGCTCGCCACGACCTGAGAGGAGCACAGCATGGCCGATCACACGGGCGAAGAGATGAAGGGCCGCGCGAAGGAGGCCGCCGGCACGATGACCGGCGACAAGAAGCTGAAGCGCGAGGGCAAGGTCGACCAGGCCAGCGCCTCGGTCAAGGACAAGGTCAGCGACGCCGCCGACGTCGTGAAGGACGCCGTCAACAGCGACCGCCGTCACCGCTGACCGCGCGGATCCGCGCCCCGTGGCAGGTCTGAGCGCACTGCAGCTCATGGTGCCCGCGGTCGATCCTGTCCTCGACGATCTGCGCGCCCGGCTGCCGGCGGGCACGGCCCTCAGGGACCGAGGCCACATCTCGTTCGGATACCCCTCCTCGACCCGGACGCCGGTCGGGCGGTGCTCGACGACGTGGAGGCGGCGCTGGTCCGTGGCCCGTTCGACGTAGAGCTGTCGGGTCCCCGGCGCTTCCCGGCGGACGCCGGCGGCCAAGTCACGGTGTACCTGGCGCCGCAGCCGGAGGCCGCGGTCCGCGCGCTGAGCTGGGTCATCGCGGACGCGTCCGGTCACGACATCGACTTCTCACCCCACTGCAGCCTCGCACGGCTGCCCCGTGACGTCACCCCGGGCCGCTGGAGCGGCTGGTCCACCCGTACCTGCCGCTGATCGCGCGCTTGGAGCAGGTGCAGTTCCACGTGCACAGCGCCGATGGCTGGCGCGTCGAGCGCACCATGCCGCTGGGCACACCCGCGCGATGACGCTGCGCCTGTTCGTCGCCGTGGTTGGCATGCCCGCGTCGGGCAAGTCCACAATCGCCCACCAGCTCGCACCCGCGCTCGGCCTGCCGCTGCTGGCCAAGGACACGAACAAGCACGGCCTGATGGACGCGCTCGGCGACCACGCCGAGGTTGAGGCGTCCCGCGACCTCGGCCGCGCCGCGGTGCACGCGCTGCTCGCGTTGGCCGCCGACAACACCGGCGCCGTGCTGGACAGCACCTGGCACCCGTACACGGCGCCGCTGCTGGGTGCCCTGCCCGCACCGGTCGTCGAGGTGCGGTGCCACGTGCCCGTGGCGGTCGCGCGACAGCGGTACCTTGCGCGCATGTTGACATGTCGAACAGGTGACCTCCAGGCGCAGCGCCCCGACAGCGAGCTGTGGGCCGCCGTGCACCGCGAGCCGCTCGGCGTTGGGCCGTCGTCTGAGTCGACACCGACCGGCCCGTCGACGTCGCTGGGGTCGTCGCCGAGGTCACGGCCCACCAGCGAGACCTCCGCGCGGCGGCGGAGCATCCAGGTCCGGACCGCCCATGAGTGATCCGTTCGCGGGGTTCGGCGCGCTCAGCTTCGACTGCTACGGCACCCTGATCGACTGGGAGACCGGCATCACGCGGGCCCTGCGGCCGTGGGCGGAACGGCACGGCCTGATGCTCGCACGCGACGAGATCCTCGACGCGTTCTCGGCCCACGAGACCGTCGTGCAGTCGGAGCGCCCCGCGGCGCCGTACCCGCTGGTGCTGGCCGAGGTGCTGCGGCGCATGGGCGCCCGGTTCGGGGTCGGCGTGTCGGGGACCGAGGCCGCCACCTTCGGTGCGTCGGTCGGCGACTGGCCCGCCTTCCCGGACTCCGCCGACGCGCTGCGCCACCTGGGGACGCGCTTCTCGCTGCTCGTCCTGTCCAACGTCGACCGCCGGTCCTTCGCTCGGTCCAACCGCCATCTCGGCGTGACCTTCGACCGCATCGTGACCGCTGAAGACGTCGGGTCCTACAAACCGGCACCGGCCAACTTCGCAGCGCTGCTTACGGCCGTCGAGGGGCTGGGACTCACCCCCGACCAGCTGCTGCACGTTGCCGAGAGCCTGTACCACGACCACGCGCCGGCTCGGGACGCGGGCGTGCGATCGGTCTGGATCCACCGGCGTCACGCCGTCGACGGCTTCGGGGCGACGCCGACGCCCGTCGTCGACGTCACGCCGGACTGGCGGTTCGAGTCGATGGCGGCGTTCGCGGAGGCAGCGGGCACCTGACTCGCGCACGCTGCGGGCACGTGACCCGCGGATCCGCTGCGGGCACCTGACCCGCGGATCCCCGCCGCTCGGAGCCGCCGGCAATGCCGCGCGGGGTTGCCGCCCGGACAGCGCGCCCGCGACCCTCATGGCCAGCCGGCGCCAGCCGACAAGAGCATGGGGTCACGAGGTCGATACGCTGGGTCCGCCTGTGATGGGTCCGACCTGGAGCCCCGCACCGACAGGACGCCCGGAAGGGCCGAAAGAGACAGCACCCGGATGGCCGGCACGATCGCGACACCCCAGCTGAGGACAGGCACGGGCCACGCCGACGCGGCGGTGGCCGACCTTGTGCGCCGGGGATACGTCAGCGGACGCGCCACGTCCCTGACCGGCACACCGGCCGAGCTGCGGGACCGCCTGCGCGCCGGCGGGCTCGAGGTGCACTACCAGCCCATCGTCGCCCTGCCCGACCGCAGGCTGCTGGCGTTCGAGGCGCTCGCCCGGATCCGCACGGCGACCGGTCGTCTGCTGCAGCCATCCAGCTTCATCGCGCTGGCCGAGACGTCCGGTCTGATCGTGCCGCTCGGGCTGGAGGTCCTCGCCACCGCGGTGTCTGACCTGTCCCGGTGGCGTTGCGATCCCGCGCTCGGCGGGGTCTCCGTAAGCGTCAACGTCTCTCCCGCCCAACTGGGTGACGATACGTTCGCTACGACGGTGCGCCGGGTCCTGCACGCCCACGGCCTTCCGGCGGCCGGCGTCGTCCTCGAGATCACCGAGAGCCGCCTGGCGGGCCCCGACGCGGAGCGGACCGTCGAGCTCGTCGAGGCGACCGGCGTCCGCCTCGCGCTGGACGACTTCGGCACCGACTTCGCCACGCTGGACAGCCTGCGTCGCCTGCCCGTCCACATGCTCAAGCTCGACCGAGGCTTCGTTGCGGGCATCGGCGACGGCGGGCTCGACACCGTCATCGTCCGCAACGTGCTGGACCTGGCCTACGAGCTGGATCTGACGGTCGTCGCCGAGGGTGTCGAGACCCACGAACAGGCCGCCAGCCTGGCGGCGTGGGAGTGTACGTCCGCCCAGGGCTTCCTGTTCGGCCGCCCCACCCCGGCGGACCGGGTGGCGCGACGTGCATCCGGAGCCGCAACCGTCCCGTCGCTGCCTCGGCCGTCGGCGGTGGATCAGCCGGACCGTGCGACGGCGGTGGATCAGCCGGTCCGTGCGACGGCGGTGGATCAGCCAGACCGTGCGACGGCGGTGGCGATCGCCCGGACGCTGTCGCTGGGCGACACCGACCCCCACCACCGCGCACACGTCCACACGGTCGCGACGGGCATCGCCAACGCCATGCGCCTTCCCGCCGCCACCGTCCACGAGGTCGAGCTTGCGGCCCTGTGCCACGACGTCGCCCGCCTGGGTCCACTGGTTCGCGACCCCCGCGGACCGGCCACACTTCCGCCTGCACTGCACGCGCTGCTCGACCCAGAGGCGGGTACCGCCGACCAGCGACTGACCGCGGGGCTGGTCCGCATCGCTGTCGAGGTCGTCACGGACGCGACCCCGGATCCTGATGCGACCCCGGACCCGCGCCAGCTGGCCGCGGCGCTGGCCACCGGCGCGGCGACGCAGCCGCACGGCATCGCACGGGCGATGCGCCAGCTCGCCGCGCGCCTGCCGTCGACGTCGCCGACCGCCGCGGACCTGCTGCAGGCCGAGGCCGCGCGCGGCGACCTGCGGTCGACCGGCGACAGGCTCCGTGCCCTGCGCGCGTTGGCGCAGGCCGTGAACCCGACCGCCGACTCACGCAACCTGGTCGGGCTGCTCGCCGAGGAGGCGCTCGACATCGTCGGCGCCGCGTCGCTCTCGCTGAGCCGCTGGGAGCGCGACGAGGGCGTGCTGCGTGTACTGGTCAACGTGGGGCAGCTGACCGACGCCGAAGAGCGCTTCCCTGACGACGAGACCTACGCCATGACGGAGTACCTCGCCGCCAGCCGCATGCTGGCCGCGGGCGTGCCGCACGTGCAGCGCGTCGACGACGGCCAGGGCGATGCGGGAAGCCGGGAGCTGCTGCGCCGCCTGGGGAAGGGGTCGTCGGCCGCGGTCCCCGTCTACGCTGACGACCACCTGTGGGGCGAGCTGTACGTCACGACGGAGATCGACGAACCTCCGTTCGCGGCGCGCGACCTCGAGCTGCTGACGGCGATTGCAGACATCCTCGGCGGCGCCCTGGCCTACGGCGAGCAACTCGAGCGCATGGCCCGCCTCGCGTTCGAGGATCCCCTGACCGGGCTGTCGAACCGCCGCGCGATCGACGACCGGCTCGAGCAGGCCCTGCTGGAGACGACCACGCCGGTCACGGTCGTCATGATCGACGTCAACGGCCTCAAGCAGGTCAACGACGAGTACGGGCACGCTATCGGCGACAAGGCCCTGCGGGCGGTGGCAGACGCCCTGAGCGGAGCGACGCTCGACCTGCCGGGCGCGACGTGCGCCCGGCTCGGCGGTGACGAGTTCTGTGTGGTTCTGGTGGGTGACGCCGGGCGCGGAGTCGCCCCGATCGTGAACCGTGCGGCCGCCCAGCTGCGCACCGCGCCGCCGCCGCAGGTCACGATCTCCGCCGGCGCGGCCACGTCGACCTTCGCCGGGCGCACGGTCCGCGAGCTGTTCGCGGCGGCTGACCACGCCCAGTACGAGGCCAAGCGCACAGGCCGGACGCTGCTGCCCGCCGGGTCGACCGAGCACGTCGACGCCGGCCCCACCCCGGTGGGTCGTGAGCGCCGTGGACCGCACCGGGCCGACGCGTCGCCGGGCACCACCTTCGAGAGCACGTGCGGGCGCGTGGTCGAGGTCCTGGGTCGCCTCGCCAGCGCTCCCGCCGACGACGTCCTCGAGTCGGTCGGCATGGTGATGGCCGAGACGTGCGATCTCGGGCGGTGGCTGTTGTCACGCGTCGACAGCGACGGTGTGATCCGCATCCAGCACCTGCATCTGCGGCGTGCCCGTCCCCCGACACACCACGGCTCGATCGTGCCGCCCGAGGACGAGGTGTACGACCTCGACGACTACCCGGTGACCCGGGCGGCGGTGGAGGGCCCCGAGCCCTACTGGGTGCGGGTCGACGATCCCGACCACGACGCCGCGGAGCGGGCCGTGCTCACCGACATCGGCATGACGGGCGTGCTTGGCATCGGCGCGCCCGAGCACGACGACGGGGCGTGGCTGCTCGAGCTGTACGCCGACGAGCACACCGGCGACCTGGACGCCTTCGTCCCGCTCGCGCGCGTGGTCGCACTGGCGCTGCACACACGGGACCGCGACGCTCCCACCGGCTGACGACTACTCCATCAGGCCGGCATGGAACGCCATCACGACCGCCTGCGCGCGGTCGCGGGCACCCAGCTTGACGAACACCCTCCCGACATGGGTCTTTACGGTGTTCTCCCCGATGAACAGCTCGGCCGAGATCTCGCTGTTCGACAGCCCACGCGCCATCGCCCGCAGGACGTCGCGCTCGCGGTCGGTGAGCTGCCCGAGCCAGGTAGGGGTCGGGGCGGGAGGACGCCGGCGCGAGAAGCGCTCGATCACACGGGTCGTGACCGTCGGCGACAGCATCGATCCGCCGGCGACGACCTCGCGGATCGACTGCACCAGCTGGTCGGGCGGCGTGCGCTTGAGCAGGAAGCCGCTGGCGTCGGCGGCGAGCGCATCGAAGACGTAGTCGTCGAGCTCGAACGTTGTGAGCACGACCACCTTCGGCGGCGACGGGCGCGCGAGGATCCGTTCCGTCGCGGCGATGCCGTCGAGCTCGGGCATCCGCACGTCCATCAGGACGACGTCGGGACGCATGCGCTGCACCACGCCGAGTGCGGTCGTACCGTCATCCGCCTCGCCCACGACGGTGATGTCGTCGGTCTGCTCGAGGATCATCCGCAGCCCCGCGCGCATGAGCGCGTCGTCGTCGACCAGCACCACGCCGATCACGTGACGGTCTCCACCGGGATGCTGGCGGTCACCTGGTACCCGCCGCCGTCGCGCGTACCGTAGGCCAGCGATCCTCCGTGCACCGCGACGCGCTCGGCCATCCCGCGCAGGCCACGTCCCGCGGGCGCGTCGGAGCCCCGACCGTCGTCGACGACCACGACCACCAGTTCCCCGTCCGATCGCCGCACCGTGACACTGGCGTGGGCCGCCTCGGCGTGTCGCAGCGTGTTGGTCAGCGCCTCCTGCACGATGCGGTAGATCGTGGCGCCCTGCGCTGCGGACACATGACCGTCGATGTCCCGGACGAGCCGTACCTGTAGCCCGGCCCGACCGACCTGGTCCGCGAGGCGATCGAGCTGATCCAGACCCGGCAGCGGCGCGCGGTCCATCGCGTCCGTGTCGAGCATGCCGAGCAGCTCATCGAGCTCCCCCAGCGCCGTCCGTCCGACGCGTTCGATGGTCTCCAGCGCCGCGCGCTCCCCCGGGGTCGGTGCCGACCGCCCGCCGGCCCGCACCCGCGTGGACGACCATGACGTTGAGGGTGTGGCCCACCAGGTCGTGGATCTCCCGCGTCATCCGCCGCCGCTGCGCCTCGAGCGCCAGGCGCGCCTCCTGCGCCTCGGCAGCGGCCAGCGACAGGCCCCGCTCGTGCTCCACGGCGACCTGAATGCGCCGGGTCAGGCTCGCGCGCCCGGCGGCCCAGGCCAGCGCCCACAGGATCATGGTGAACGCACCCAACACCGGCTCCTCGCTGAGCGAGCCGAAGTAGACGGCGACGCCGGCGAGCCCAGTGGCGAGCCCGAGCACGGCGACGCCGGTCGAGGCGACGGTGGCCATCGTGTAGAGCAGCACGATGTTGCCGAACGGGTAGACGTCGCCCGGCACGCCGACGACCGCCGAGGTCACGACGACCGCAACCCCGTTGACGAAGTAGGCGGGCACGGGCGCGCGCGACCGGAACGCCAGCGTGACCGCCATGAGGGCGATCAGGACGCTCGCCGCGAGCTGCTGGCCGTTGCTGACATCCGACCTGAACACCCAGAGCTCGACCTGGGTGAGCGCGGCGTACACCGCTGCGAACGCGACGTCCGACCCGAACGTCGTCCGAGCGCTCGTGCTCGCGGTCATGCCGGCAGGCTAGCCGGAACCCGCCGCCGGTGGAGCGCTGCCACGAGCGGCAGGGCGAACGCGGCCGCGATCGCCGCGCCCGACGCGATTGAGCAGGGTCACCGACCACGGTGCCAGCACGTCAGCGGGCAGCCCGGCGACGCTCGTGGAGATGGCGAACAGCAGCACACCGGCATAGCCCGCCACCGCCACGCGCACCGCCAGCAGCCGTCGCGTCGGGGACAGGCCTGTGGCCACGCCGAGGGCCAGGACCAACGCGAAGATCTGGATGCCATGGAACGCCACGGCGTGCGGGAACTTCACGACCGCGTCGCCGTTGGTCACGACGTCGGGCACCACACCGAACCGCTCCGTGTACGTCGTGCCGAGCTCGACGAGCCACCGGCCGATGCCCAGGCCCGAGGCGATCATCACGAGCCCGCCGAGCACCGCCCATCGGGTCGCAGGATCGGCGGGGCGCTCCACCAGCGTCCACACGAGCAGGACCAGCAGTCCGAGCGCCATGAGCCCAACCATCGCGCCCATGATCCCGAACACCATCGCGTCGGTCGGGTCGAACACGTTGAAGTGCGACGCGCGGCCCCGCCACGTCTGCAGCACGATCAGCGCGGTCTCGACCGTCGAGGTGACAGCCAAGCTCCACGCGAGCAGGCCCGCCAGCCGGGGACGTGCGACCGGCATACGATCGAGCATCCAGCCGACGGCCCACAGCAGCAGGGCGATCGACGCCGAGAACACGATCGGCTTGCGCCAGGAGACCGGACCCGCCCAGCTCCCGCCGTCGACCGCGAACACGCTGACGTGGACGAGCGCGGACGCGGCCCACACGACCGCGGTGGCCATGGCCACCCGCGCGGGGCGTGTGGCCGGGCCGAGCTGACGCAGCGTCTCACGGACCATGACGACCTCCCATCGCATGGCCCGCCTTTAGGAACGGCAGGCCGCGCCGTCGTCATGCTGCGGGGTGATCACGTCGTGGTCCACAGGGTGATCCGGCGGCGGACAGCGTCCGCCGCACGGGACCGTGACGGCGCCCATCCGCCGGCGACGGTGGACCGGCTGTCGGACGTCGCGCCCCTGCGGCGTGCGACCCACGCCCCACAACATCCTCGAAACATCCAGACGCCCACCGGCGACGAACTGCATAGTGGACGAAGACGGCACGATCAACCGGACAGCTTCCCATGGCCACGGTCACCGAAGACGACGTCGAGGAGCAGCGGTCGACCGCCGCCACGCCGCAATGGCCAGCGGCGCTCGCCGGCGTGCTCGCGGCCCTGGCGGCCCTTGCAGGCGGCGAACTGGTCGCGGCGCTCGTGCCGGGCGCACGGTCGCCGGTCACCTCGATCGGCGCGGTCGTAATCGACCTCGCTCCACCTGCCCTGAAGGACGCCGCGATCGACCTGCTGGGCACCGCCGACAAGCCGGTCCTCATCGGCACCGTCCACACGGTGCTGCTGGTCGCCGCCGCCGCCACCGGGATCCTCGCGGCGCAGCGCTGGTGGGCCGGCGTCGCCGGTGTCACGCTGCTGGGCGTGGTGGCGATGTCCGCGGCGCTGGCGGACACTGCGGTGTCGGGCGTCGCGGCGCTCCTGCCGTCAGTGGTGGCCACGATCGTGGGCATCGGCACGTTGTGGTGGCTGACGCACGCGGTGCGTGACTGGACGGACCCCGCCGACGACGAGCAGCGGCGCACGTTCCTCCGCGCCGCCGCCATGGCCGGTGGAGCCACCGTGGTCGCGGGTGGGCTCGGCCGGTTCCTGATCAGCCAGGCGGAGGCGGCGACCGCACCGTCGACCGCGACACTGCCCCGTGCGGACGAGCCGCTGCCCGCGCTGCCCGCGGACGCGTCGCTCGAGGTCGAGGGGATCACGCCGTTCGTCACCCCGAACGACGACTTCTACCGGATCGACACCGCGCTGCGGATCCCAAACGTCGACGTGGAGGACTGGTCGCTGCAGGTCACCGGGATGGTCGACAACCCCCTCGAGCTAACGTTCGATCAGCTGCAGCGCTACGAGATCGTCGAAGCCGACGTGACGCTGGCGTGCGTGTCGAACGAGGTCGGCGGCGACCTGGTGGACAACGCCCGCTGGCGAGGCGTGCGACTGGCCGACGTGCTGGCCGATGCGCGGGTGCGGCCGGGTGCCGACCAGCTGGTCGGCCGGGCCGTCGACGGGTTCACCACCGGAGCACCGCTGGAGGTCGTCACCGGCGGCCGCGACGCCCTGATCGCCATCGGGATGAACGGCGAACCGCTGCCGCGCAAGCACGGCTACCCTGCCCGGCTCGTGGTGCCCGGCCTCTACGGCTACGTGTCGGCCACCAAGTGGCTCGCCGAGCTCGAGTTGACCACGTTCGACGCCTTCGACGCCTACTGGGTACCACGGGGATGGGCGGAACGGGCGCCGATCAAAACCCAGGCCCGCATCGACGTGCCACGTCCGCTGGACACCATCGCACCGGGCCCGACGGCGGTCGCAGGGGTCGCGTGGGCGCAGACCCGGGGGATCTCCAAGGTCGAGGTCCGGGTCGACGACGGTCCCTGGCAGGAGGCGCGGCTGTCCGAGGAGGTCGGTGCCGACACCTGGCGGCAGTGGGTCTATGAATGGGACGCCACACCCGGCAGCCACGACCTGCGCGTGCGCGCCACGGACGGCACCGGGCGGACCCAGACTGCGGAGCGGCAGCCGCCGCGACCGGACGGCGCGACCGGACGGCACGGCATCGTCGTGACGGTGTCCGAGGGCTGAGCGCCCAGCGCCCCGGCAACCAGGTCCTGCCGCCCGCGGTCCCCGCCGGCGCAGTCGAGTGGCACGACCGATGCGTCCACGGTTGACATCGAGACGGTCTCCGACCACGAACCGCCCTGGTAACGGATCCCAGTCTGGCCGCTGCCTGCCCACGCGAACGCGCCCAGCGTGACGTGTATCACGGGCACGCCTCACCGCTCTGTCCGTCCGAGACGCAGGAGGAGCGGGACGATGCTGCACCCCTACTCGATCTTCTTCAAGGCCATGTGGGAGACCCCAAGGCCCCGCGCGGACGCGTCGCCGGCTGACGCCCGAGGGGCCGAGCCCAGGAGCCCGGCGACGGCCTGCCCAGTCCGAACGGTGCGCGGGTCGTGGGGACGCGCACCTTCCGCGACACGGCGTCGTGACCCACTACCATCCCTGCCACGGGCACTCCAGCGGAGGACGGCAGCCGATGGCAAGGACGGCACAGGACGTAGTGGCACCTGCCAGGCCGCAGTCCGGCGACGTGCTGCGTTCGGTGGTGGTCTGGTGAGCATCGAGCACCTGACCACCCACGGCGTCTTCACCCTCGACAGCCAATCGTTCGACGTCACCAACAACGTCTGGCTCGTCGGCGACGACGACGAGGTCGTCGTGATCGACGCCGCCCACGACGCGGCGCTGATCTGGGAGGCGGTCGGCGGACGCCGCGTCCCGATGATCGTCTGCACGCACGGGCACAACGACCACATCAATGCGGCGGTCGAGCTCGGCGATCTCGTCGACGCGCCCATCGCCCTGCACGCCAACGACCGGATGCTGTGGAACGCCGTCCACGCCGACCGCGCTCCGGATCTGGACCTGAGCGACGGCCAGGTCATCTCGGTCGGCGGCGTTGACCTGACGGTGGTGCACACGCCGGGACACTCCCCCGGCTCGGTGTGCCTGCGCGGCAACGGCGTGCTGTTCTCGGGCGACACCCTGTTCCAGGGCGGGCCTGGCGCCACCGGCCGCGCCTATTCGGATTTCGACGCGATCATCGCGTCGATCCGTGACCGCCTGCTGACCCTGCCGCAGGACATGGTGGTCCACACCGGACACGGGGACAGCACGACGATCGGCGAGGAGTCGGGGTCACTGCCCGACTGGATCGCGCGCGGTCACTGACCCAGCGGACACCCCGTCGGCGGGGTGAGTCCCTGGTCACCCGGCGCCAACAGACTCCCCGAATCGGTCACCAGGCTCGGCGACACCCTTGACGCCCGCGCTGTCCTGATGCCACACCTGATCACGGGACGTCAAGCCACCAGACCCGCCATACAGCACGTTCACCATCCCCGCGCTGTTCGATCCGCCAACGGACTCGGCGGGGACACCGGCCGCAAGGTCGGCGCGACCATCGCCGTCGAAGTCGCCGGCGGCAACTGATTCCCCGAACCGGTCACCGGCTTCGACACCGCCCAGGATCCCGGCACTTCCCTGATGCCACACCTGATCACGGGATGTCAAGCCACCAGACCCGCCATACAGCACGTTCACCATCCCCGCGCGCTCGACGCCGCTGAGGGACTCGTTGGGGACACCGACCGCAAGGTCGGCGCGACCATCGCCGTCGAAGTCGCCCGCCGCGACCGACCATCCGAAGAGGTCGGGGAACTCAGCGACACCCTTGATGCCCGGACTGTCCTGATGCCACACCTGATCACGGGACGTCAACCCACCAGGCCCGCCATACAGCACATCGACGGATCCGACGCCAACGCCACTGACGGACACGGACTCGAACGGCACACCGATCGCCAGGTCGGCCCGACCGTCGCCATCGAAGTCACCGTCCGCCAGCGACCACCCGAACTCGTCCTCCGTCTCGGCGGCGTCCTGGATGCCCGGGCTGTCCTGATGCCACACCTGATCACGGGACGTCAACCCACCAGACCCGCCATACAGCACATTGACCATCCCTGCGAACTCCACGGCGCCGATGGACTCCTGAGGTACACCGACTGCGAGATCCGCCCGACCGTCGCCATCGAAGTCGCCCGCCGCCACGGCGTGCCCGAAGAAGTCGAACGCCTCGACACCGCCGAGGATGCCGACGCTGTCCTGATGCCACACCTGATCACGGGACGTCAACCCACCGGACCCGCCATACAACACGTTCACCATCCCCGCGCCATCCGACCCGGCAACCGACTCCTCAGGGACACCCACCGCCAGATCAGCCCGGCCATCACCATCGAAGTCACCCGCCGCAACCGACGCCCCGAACCGGTCACCAGGCTCGGCGACACCCTTGACGCCCGCGCTGTCCTGATGCCACACCTGATCACGGGACGTCAACCCACCAGACCCGCCATACAACACGTTCACCATCCCCGCGCCATCCGACCCGGCAACCGACTCATCAGGGACACCCACCGCCAGATCGACGAACCCATCACCGTCGAAGTCGGCCCACACCGAGTCTGCGGGCTGCGCAGCCACCGTAGTCGCCTGCGCCGGATCCACCGACCGGCACACCGCCGCGATCAGCAGTACGAGCACCACGACGCCCCGGACGACTGTGGTCGAGTTCGGTCGCGCTCGACCAGCGCTCCCCATACGCCGGGCCGATCCTCGTCGGAACCGGAGGCGCGCACCCGACCGCTCGTTGGTCACGAACGCCGGCATGCAGAAGACGCCCATCTTGGTCACCCCCGCTGGAACCATCACATGTGTCATGTTCATGCGGAACGACATGAGAATATGAAGCAGGGTGCTGTGAACACAAGGATGTCGGGCGTTCAGCTCTCGCTGCTGCAGTCAGCGAGCGGGCGTGCCGGATCCTATGGAGCCTCGTAGGCGTGCCGGTACATCACCGCGATGCGGGGGCCGGCGTTTGCGGCCTTGGGGATGGCGTGCTCGCAGGTGCGCTGGCATGACCCGCCCATGACCAGCAGATCGCCGCGTCCCACGGCCCAGCTCAGGCTGGACCCGCCTCCGCGAGGCCGCAGGCGGAACGGCCGCGGCTCCCCGAGCGACACGATCGCCACCGTGGCCTCCGGCAGGTCACGGGCGATGCGGTCGCCGTGCCACGCCACGCTGTCGCGCCCGTTGCGGTACAGGTTGCAGGCGATCCGGTCGAGCGCAATGCCGTAGCGCTCGCTGAGGACGTCCGACAACTCGCCGAGCAGCCGGAGCTGGGGCGGCAGCGTCCCACGCTGGACACTGGCGACCAGCCGGGGACGCGGCACGTCTGCACCCCGGATCCGCTCGGTACCGGTGCGCCATGGCAGGTACCGTTCGGCGGCGTCGTAGAGCGCGTCGGCGCCGCGGACCCAGCCTGGAAGCCGGTCGACCCACGCGCCGTCCGGTAGGTGGTGCCGGCGCAATCCGGCGAAGTCGGCCGCGTACTCCGGCGTCGTGGTTGCGGTGTCGAACAGCGATCCCTGGAAGGTGAGCGTCCCGGTCATGCGCAACAGCATAATCGAACGGACGTTCGGTCGCCACCGTCACCTACGATGGCTCCTCATGCTGGCCATCGATCACGCGATCATCGCGGTCGACGACCCCGCGACGTGGGCCCGGCAGCTGCGGCACCGGGCCGGCCTCACGGCCGTCCCAGGTGGACGCCACGAAGGCACCGGCACGGGCAACTGGATCGTGCCGCTCGGGGACACCTACCTCGAGCTCATGACCGTCGTCGACCGCGCCGAGGCCGAGGTGAGCGCGCTCGGCCGGTGGCTGCTCGAGCAGATCCGCAACGGGGATCGCCTGGCGGGCGTATGCCTGCGGACCGACGCCATCGACGAGATCGCACAGCGCCTCGATCGGACGCCCGAGGCGATGTCGCGTCGCGCCGACGACGGTACCGTGCTGCGCTGGCGGCTGGTCGGGCTCGATGCGGCGCTGTCGGACGGGGCGCTGCCGTTCTTCATCGAGTGGGACATCGACGACGGTCAGCATCCGGGCGCGATGGCGGCCGATCACGCCGCGACCCCGGGGGGCATCCGATGGATCGAGGTCGGCGGCGACCGGGGGCGCCTTGACGCCTGGCTGGGCGACGACGTCCTGCCCATCCGCTGGGTCGACGAGGCACCGGGCCCGCGCACCGTCGCGATCGCGACGTCCGAGCGCCTCGTGCAGATCACCGCCACCGGCCTCGCCTGACCCCACCTGGCGTCTCCGGATCAACGCAGGTGGTTGCCCGAACCGAGCGGTCCCGTGGCACGTCGGCTACTCGCATGCAGCTGTAACGAACGGACGGTGTGGTCCAACGCGCTACGGGGTCTTCGACGCCAGGACGTCGGCTCTGTTGATCTCCGGCGGTGCGCTGAGCAGACGGTCGGCGTTGTTCATCAACGCAGCCGCGATGGGCCCGTCGAGATGGGCGCTGCGCTCCTGCTCACCGGGGAAGGCGTCGACGATCCAGAAGGTCGACGTAGTGGAGCGCAGTGCAAACCAGACCGGCGTGCCCTCCTCCTGGTTGGCGAGGCCGACCGCTCCGGTGAGGAACTGCGCGACCTCGTCCTCGAGCCCTTCGCGGGCGGTCAGCTTCACGACGAGTGCGACGGTGTTCATTGTTCCTCCCTGCCTGGTGAACGCCCCTGCCTGGCGCACCCCTAACACGGCACGGTAGGTGCGCCTTTCGCACCGGACGATGGCGGAAACGACAGCGTCGCTACCATCTGCGACATGCGAATCGCCTTGGCCGTCACCCAGACCTGCTTCAGCTCCGGGGTCGCGGCACTCCTGGACATCCTGGGGACGGCCGAGGCGCACCGCGCCGACGTCGACACGTCGATCCCTCCCCTGCGGCTGCGTGTTCTGGCACCGGATCTGCGGGTGACCACGAGCAGTGGCATGGACGTGCCTGTCGACGGTCCCTTGTCGGACCTCGGCGACCACGACGTCGTGGTCGTGCCGGCCATGGGCACGATGACCGGCGACGACACCCTGGCAGGTCTGCGCCGCGCTGACGCGCGCGCTGTGGTCGCGGCCATCAGCGACCTCGCCCCGACCGCACACACCGTGGCGGCCGCCTGTACGGGCGTGTTCCCGGTCGCCGAGGCGGGATGGCTGGAACGACGTCGCGCCACCACCAGCTGGTGGCTGTGGCCGGCCTTTCGACAGCGCTATCCATCAGTCACGCTCGACGTCGACGCGATGGTGGTCGCCGACGACCACGTGGTGACGGCCGGTGCCGCGTTCGCGCACATCGATCTCGCGCTCGCGCTGGTCCGTCGGCACAGCGCGGCTCTGGCCGACCACGTGGCGCAGCTGCTGGTGATCGACCAGCGCCCCTCGCAGAGCGCCTACATCGCAATCGACCACCTGGTCCACAACGACCCGCTCGTGCTCGCGTTCGAGCACCATGCACGGGCGCATCTGAGCGAGCCGCTCGACATCGGCGACGTCGCCACCGCGATCGGGACGAGCCGGCGCACGCTCGAACGACGTACCGCCGCGGCGCTGGGGATGAGCCCGCTGTCCGTCATTCAGCGCCTCCGGGTGGAGCGCGCCGAGCACCTCGCGCGGACGACAGGCCGCAGCCTCCAACGGATCGCGTCGGAGGTCGGCTACGCCAACGCGTCCACCCTGCGGGCGCTCATGCGCCGCCTGAGGTGACGGGGCCCCGATCCGGACGTTCCGTCAACGCCGGAGGCGGCATGGTCCAGGTGACGGCGGTGCCCTCCACGGCGGTCACGTCGTCGTCGCGGGTCACCGACACCCGGCAGCTCGCGATCGGCTTGTCGGCGCGGACCTCGACCACCTCGACTCTGCCCGTGATGGTGTCCCCCGGCCGCACCGGCGCGCGGAAGTCCAGCGTGAGGTTGAGGAACACCGAGCCCGGGCCCGGCAGGTGCTGGGCCACCACCGCGTTGAGGATCGCGGTCGTCACCCCACCCTGCACCACGATCCCGCCGAACGGTGACGCCGCCGCGTAGGCCTCGTCGTAGTGCAGCGGGTTGAAGTCGCCGCTGATCTCGGAGAACAGCTCGATGTCGCGCGTCGTCACCGTCCGCTGCATGCTGGCGGTGTCCCCGGTGGCGGGCGCACCGCCAGGCCACACCTCCGAGGCGGTCGAGTGATCACCCATCTGCGCTCCTCGCGGCGTCAGGGACCGTGTCATTCGGTGAAGATCGCGGTGGGCAGGAGGGCGGTGACCACCATGTTCGGCACGTCTGGCAACGCGGCGATGCGCAGGTCGACGGCCACGCTGCAGATCGCGTAAGCCTGCTGCCGGTCGAACCCGCGCTCACTGACGAGGTGGTCGATCATCTCGCGCAGCGCGTCGCGGGTGGCGACGGTGACGTCTTCGGAGTAATTGACGCCGTCGGCGTCGATCGACAGGCCCGTGGTCGCGTAGAAGCTGCGCGGCGCGGCGAACTCGGGCGGCACGGAGTAGTCCTCACGCTCGAAGCGCAACCGGCGCAGGTTGCGCTCGGCAGCCTCGCCTTTGCGCAGGTCGAAGCGGAACCGGAACGTCGACCGCATCTCGATCGCCGTGCCGCAGCTCTCGTTGTCGCCCTGGGCGTAGTGCGCGTCACCGCCGGAGAACAACGCCCCCTCCGTCCAGACTGGGATGTACAGGCGCGCGCCCACCCCGCACTGGCGGATGTCGACGTTGCCGGCATTCTCGCGCGGCGGCACCGTGCGCAGCGCCTCACCGGCGATCGCAGGATCGTCGGGGACCGCGCGTGCGGGGTCCGGCGGCAGCACCATGCCCCCGCGGTCGAGCAGGTCCTGCTCGCGGTCCGTGATCTCGGTCATCAGGTCGCGCGACGGTGCGACGCCGAACGTGCCCAGGAACGGCGCCGCCGGGATGCGCACACCAGGAAGGTCGTCGGAGGTGGCCCAGCCGTCTGCCATCCGCCAGCGGATCATGTGCGGCTCGGGGAAGTCGTCGCGGAGGAACCCGAAGCCGGGGATCTGCACGGTGAATCCGAAGTCGGCGGGCGTGACGTCGACGACGTCGACGACCAGCAGGTCACCTGGCTCCGCACCTTCGATGTAGACCGGACCGGTCAGCGGATGCACCGGCCCGAGGTCGGCGTTGGCGACGTGGTCGACGGTCGAGTCGGGCGTCAACTGGCCGTCGAGCGCGTCGCGGGTGTCCATGACGACCTCGTCGCCCGGTGCGCAGCGCACGACGGGTGGGATGTCGGGGTGCCAGCGGTTGTGGCCCTTGGCCGGCTCGCCGGCCAGCGGCACCGAGTAGTCGACGCGGATCTCGTGGGTCGTCATGTGCTGCCTCCGCTCCATCGCGGCCGGCACCGCCGTCCGGCGGCGCCGGTGCCCATCGTTTGCTGAACCGGGCCCCGCTCATCTGCGGAACCGGGCCCCGCAACGTTGTACCCGGTGTCGACCGCAAGCGACACCGCGGCCATCGGCCACCGGCATGGATCGGCCGGTCCGGCCCACCGTCCGCGCCGTCACTGCTTCACGCCACCGTACGATCGGCTGAGATCCACGACGAGCCGCGGGAGGTGGCCGAGGATGGCGTTCACTGACGACGCGCCGGTCTGCAGGACGTGCGCGGTCCAGCACCGCCCCGGCCCGCAGCCTGAGCTCTGCGCGATCTGCGCCGACGAGCGACAGTGGGTGCCCGCCGACGGCCAGCAATGGACCTCGCTGGCGGGCCTGCGCGCCGAGGGACACAGGATCGCGGTGCGCGACCTCGAGCCGGGGATCACCGGCGTCGGCGTCGACCCGAGCCTTGGGATCGGCCAGCGGGCGCTGCTCGTGCGGACCGACGCGGGCAACGTGCTGTGGGACTGCATCGGCTACATCGACGAGGCAGGTGTCGCAGCTGTAGCCGCGCGTGGCGGCGTCGCCGCGATCGCCGCGTCACACCCACATTTCTACGGCGCAATGGTCGAGTGGAGCCACGCCTTCGACGACGCCCCGTTGCTGCTGCCATCCGCCGACCGCGCGTGGGTGCTGCGCGACGACGCGCCGATCATCTGGTGGGACAACGAGGTCGAGCCCGTGCCCGGTGTGCACCTCGTGCAGTGCGGCGGCCACTTCGACGGCAGCGCCGTACTCACGGTCGACGCGGCCGCCGACGGGCGCGGCGTGGTGCTGGTCGGCGACACGGCGACGGTGGTCAAGGACCGCCACGTCAGCTTCATGCGCTCGTATCCCAACCTGATCCCCCTGCCCGCCGCAACCGTCATCCGGGTCGCAGACCGCCTCACCCGCTACCCCTTCGGACGGATCTACGGTGGGTGGTGGGACACGGTCATTCCCGACAGTACGGGCGTTGTCGAGCGCTCCGTCGAACGCTATGTCCGGTGGGTCGAGCAGTCCTGACACGCCGCCCGAGGCGCCGCGCAAGCGGCTGCCCGACGGGCCAACTGGCTAGCACGCCTGAGTCGGTCAGGACAGTGCCCGCCATGGTCGCGGACGAACTCAGGTACCTGCCCGGCTCGTGGCTGCTGCGGCTGCGTGCCGAACGCGAGGCCGATCAGACCATCGAGAGCCAACGCTACGATGCCCATTGCTGTCGATGCTGACCCTTGCAAGTCAACGCTAGGGGTGGCTCGATGAACATCAACGCCGGCCGACGGTGACCGGATGGGAGGCCGGCGTCGGATCTCGACGCCGCCAGTCCCTACGAGAGGCGTCGAGCGCGTCCACCACGCGGCCCGCGGCGAATCGGACGGTCCGCGTGGGCGTCAGGAGAGGCGGTCGAGCGCGTCCAGCGCGCGGTCGACGTCATCGGAGCCGTGGTAGTGCACGAACCCGATGCGCACGGCACCCCCGGTGTCCAGCAGGCCCAGGCGTCGCATCGGCTCGATGGCGTAGTAGTGCCCGGCCCACACGTAGATGCCGTCGGCGGCCATGCACTCCGCGACAGCCTGCGGCGCCCATCCGTCGACCGTGACGGCGAACGTCGGGGTGCGGCCGTCCACGCCCTCGACACCGTGCAGACGGACGTGTGGCAGCCGCTCCAGGCCCGCGAGAAACCGTCGCGACAGGTCGCGTTCGTGCGCGCCGATCGCGTCCATGCCGATCTCGTCGAGGTAGTCCAGGGCCGCGCCCGTCCCGGCGATCGCCTCGAAAGCGGCGGTGCCGTTCTGCCACCGCTCGGGGCCGCTGTCGGGTGACGGGCGGACCTTGCGGGGCGTCCACCGTGCAAGCAGCTCGGGATCGGCCGACAGCACACCGGCGTGGGGGCCGAAGAACTTGTACGGCGAGCACACCACAAGGTCGACGCCCGCGGCTCGCTGGTCGATCGGCACGTGCGGTGCGGCGTGCACGGCGTCCATGAACGTCACCGCACCCACCGTCTCCGCCGCCTCTACGAACGGCGTGGGGTCCACCAGCGTCCCGAGCGCGTTCGACGCGCCAGGGAAGGCCACCAGACACGTCCGCTCGTCGACCTGCAGCGTGTCGAGATCGAGCATCCCTGTCTTCGGATCGAGATCGACCCAGTCAACGGTCGCGCCGGTGCGCTCGGCGAGGTGCAGCCAGGGTGAGACGTTGGCGTCGTGGTCCAGGCGCGTGCACACGATGCGATCGCCAGCCTCGACCTCGGTAGCGAGCGCATCCGCGACGTGCAGGGTCAGCGTCGTCATGTTCGGACCGAAGACGATGCCGTCGGCCCGCCCTCCCAGGAACGCGGCTGCCTGCGTACGCACCTCGGTACAGAGCGCATCGGTCGCCTGCGACGTAGGGAACGCGCCGTGTGCGTTGGCGCTGCCCGCCCGCAGGTAGGCGGTCATCGCCTCGACCACCTGCTCGGGGACCTGGGTGCCGCCGGGGGCGTCGGCGTGGACGACCGGCCGTCCGTCCGCGGTCGTGGCGCGCAGGGCGGGGAACCGGGCACGGACGTCGTCAAGCGCGATCATCTGGCCATCCTCGCACGCCGGCCGCTACCATCGAACGCGTGGACCGCAGTCCGCTTGCCTTCGGACGAGGAGTCGACGTGGGCATCACCAGGCTGAACCACGCGGTGCTGTACGTCAGCGACGTCGAACGCAGCGTCGCCTTCTATTCGGACGTCCTGGGCTTCACCAAGCTGCCGATGGACGTCCCCGGGATTGCCGCCGCGTTCATGCAGGCGCCGGGATCGACCAACGACCACGATCTGGGGCTGTTCCAGATCGGCCCAGCTGCGGGTCCGTCGCAAGCGGGACGGTCGACGGTCGGCCTGTACCACCTGGCATGGGAGGTCGACACGCTCGCGGAGCTGCGGCGCCTCGCCGAGCGTCTCGGCGCGCATGGCGCCCTCGTCGGTGCGTCTGATCACGGCTCGACCAAGAGCCTGTACGGCCGGGACCCCGACGGCCTGGAGTTCGAGATCGCGTGGATCATCCCTGCCGACCTCCTCGACGAGCAGGCGCTCGCCGCCCGCACCCGCATCGGCCGGCTCGACATCGACCGCGAGATCGCACGCTACGGGGCCGACACCCGCGGCGGCGTCGGCATCTCCCAACCGGTCTGACCAGCCGACCTGGCGACGAGTCTCACCGCCCAGCGCGGACTGCCGTCCCCGGACCGGTACGACCACACAACCCGGGGACGGATCCCATCGCCCACCGCGACCGCCGTCTCACGTGCGGGGACCGGGCCTCAGACCTCGGTGGTCCAGCCCCAGCGGTCGGGTGTCTCGCCGCGCTGCACCGTTTGCAGCGTCTCACGCAGCTTGGTCGTGTTGGGGCCTGGTGAGCCGTCGCCGACCGTCAGCCGCTCGCCCTCGTGCACAAGCGCGCCGACCGGCGCGAGGACGGCCGCCGTGCCCGACAAGGCCATCTCGACCTGCGGCGCGCGCTCGACGAGCTCATCGACCGTCAGATCACGCTCTTCGACGTCGTATCCCTGCTCGCGGGCGATCGTCAGCACCGAGTCGCGGGTCACACCGTGCAGGAACGACCCGTCGAGGGCGCGCGTGACGAGGCGGTGGCCGTCGATCATCATGAAGTTGGCGGCGCCGGTCTCCTGCACCATGCCGCCGGGAGCGAACAGGACCTGGTCGGCGCCGAAGGCCTCGGCCGCGCGGCGGGTGATGCCCAGCGCCATGGCGTAGTTCGCACCGGTCTTGACCTGCCCGAACTGCGGCGTCGTGCGCGGCAGCTCGGTCTCGACCGCGACCGTCAGGGTGCGCGATGTGTCGAAGTAGTCCCCGACCGGCGACGCGAGCACGTACAGCAGCGCGGTGTCCGACGGACGCGCCGCAGCACCGATATTCGGCTCGGTGCCGATGAGGACCGGCCGCAGGTACAACGCGCCGGGCGGCTCCGGGACGTCGTCGCGGTTGGCGGCGACCGTGTCGCGGACCATCTCGGTGAGCAGGTCGACCGGGGGCTCGGGCATCCACAGCAGCTCGGCACTGATGCGCATGCGCTCGACGTGACGGTCCAGCCGGAAGATGCGCACGGTGCCGTCGGGACCGCGGTGGGCCTTGAGCCCCTCGAAGCAGGCACTGCCGTAGTGCAGGACGTGCGCCGCCGGCGACAGGTCCAGGGAGCGGAACGCTACGAGCTCGTGGCCGTTGAACCGACCCGATTCGTAGGCGCTGATCGCCATCGTCTCCGAGAACACCGATCCGAACGCTGTCGCCGCCATGGCGCATCCTCCTGGGCGGGCCACACGCCACGCCTGTCGTCACTCCCAGCATGGCAAATTTTGGTCCGGTCCGCTGGCCGGCATGGCGTCCGACCCGCCCCAGCGGCTGTGTGGAGCGGGTCGCCTCCTGCACCGATCACCGCCGACCGAAGAGTGAAGACGACGACCTGCACGACGCTCCCGGGCGCGCACCCGGTCTTCGACCACCACGTGTCCGAGGCGGCCGGCCACGACCCACCCCGAACCACATCATCGATCACGAGCCCCGTCGGCTGCGCGCGTGGTGTAGGCAACTGCGGCAGCGCCGCGACGTTTCCGGACATCTCAGACGCGCGTTGGCCGCCGCCGACCGAGGGGACGCCGCCCGATGCTGGCGTCGGCGAAGTCGATCATCGCAGCTGTCAGCGCAGCGGGCCTGGATGGGCAGCCGTCCGTGACCGCCTGATCCGCGGCGCGGTGCGCCGACCGTCCCAGACGAGCGGTTCGGTGGCCCACCTGCTCTAGGCTGCTCACGACGAAGGGGCGTCGTGGATCACCAACGGAGCAGGCCAAGACTCGCAGCGCGGCGCGTCGCGACCGTCGCGATGACGCTGCTGCTCATGTCGGCCTGCGGTGGTGCCCAGACCGTGGAGTCGACCGACGCTTCGACGTCCGACGAGGTCACGGTCGCGGCAGCGGCGGCGTCCGGTCCCGCGGACGCGCCGTCCGACGCGGCAACGTCGGCATCGGAGCCATCGGTCGCGACGTCCGACGCCACGGCCTCGGTCGCCGACCTCCAGACCGGCCTGCTCACACCCGAGGCGCTGCCGGACCCCGGGCCAGGCTTCTCGTGGGTGACGACGCGGGACCGTTCGGCAGCACGTCCGTCGGTGCGGCTGTTCGATCCTTGTGAGCCGACCGACTACCCGACGGATCCGCAGCGGACGGAGGTCCTCGTGCGCGACCTGCGTGTGGAGGAGCCAGGCGGCGCGGCACCCGAGACCGCGGAGGTACGCCAGAACCTCGCGCGCTACGGCGGGCCCGATGTCACGGCGGACGCGATCGACGGCTTCCTGCGAGCCGCACAGGAGTGCGACCGCAGCGGCCCGGAGGGTGCCACCAAGACGACCGAGGTGATCGTCGCCGAGGACGACCGCCTCCTGCTGCAGACGACGCCGGACATCGGCCTGTCGACCCTCTACACGATCGTCGAGCGGCGCGGCGACGTCGTGACCCTCGTGCGCTACTACCCGGGGGAGACGCGCGAGGCCGACCGTAGGGCGCAACGGATCGCCGACGCGGTCACCGCAGCGCTCGATACTGCCGGCTGAGCATCGTCCTCCTCCACCGGTCGGCTGCTCCGAGGCCGCCGACCGGTCGTAGGGTTGCGGCAATGACGACAGCCATCTCCGATGGGCGCCGTCGCGTCCAGCGCGCAGAGTTCACGGCCGTGCTTGCCTTCTCGATGGCGCTCACCGCGCTCGGGATCGACCTGATGCTGCCGGCATTCGGACAAATCCGTGGTGACCTCGGCCTGCCGTCGGACTCGACCGCGGTCGCCGGACTGATCACCGCCTACTTCCTCGGGCTCGCGATCGGGCAACTGGGCTACGGGCCGATCGCCGACCGGTTCGGGCGGCGTCCCACCATGTTCGCCGGGTACGCCGTCTACGGGCTCGCTGCGCTGGTGACAGCGCTGGCGCCCTCCCTGCCCCTGCTGCTGGCCGGCCGGTTCGTCTGGGGGCTCGGCGCCGCCGCCCCCCGGGTGGTCACCCTCGCGATGGTGCGCGACGCGTTCGAGGGAGAACAGATGTCCCGCATCATGTCACTGATCATGGCGGTGTTCATCCTGGTGCCCGTCGTAGCACCGACGCTGGGAGCCGCGCTGGTCGCGGTCGTGTCGTGGCGCTGGCTGTTCGGCGTCTGCGCGCTGGTTTCGATGGTGTTGTCGGTGTGGGCAGTGCGGCTGCCAGAGACGCTGCGCGAGGAGCACCGGATGCAGCTGCGCTTCCGACGCGTCGCGCGTGCCGCACGCGTCGTGGTGTCGAATCGGCAGTCGGTCGCGTACGGCCTCGCGATGACGGCGCTGTACGGCGTGTTCACGTCCTACCTGGCCAGCGCCGAGATCATCTTCGGCGAGGCGTTCGGCCGCGCCGACATCTTCCCGTACCTGTTCGGCGGCATCGCCGCGGCGATGGGCGTGGCGATGCTGGCCAACGCGTGGATCGTGGAGCGGGTCGGCACCCGACGCCTGGGCCACATCGTGCTGCTGACCTACGTGGTCATGGCCTGTGGGCTGGTCGTGATGGTCGAGGCGAACGACGGCCGGCCACCCCTTGCGGCGTTCGTGCTCGGGGTCGCGGCGATGCTGTCGGCACACGCACTGCTGATCCCGAACTTCAACACCATCGCGATGGACCCGATGGCGGAAGTCGCCGGGACGGCGTCATCGGTGATCGGTGGCGTGCAGGTGGCCGTGGGGGCGCTGCTCGGGTGGCAGCTGGACCGCGCGTTCGACGGCACCGTGACCCCGATCTCGTACGGGTTCCTGGGGTACGGCCTCCTCGCACTGGCCCTGGTGGTCTGGGCGGAGCGCGGCCGGCTGTTCCGGCCGCTGACGCCGTCACGCCGACCCGCACCCGAAGCGGTCGTCGTGCGCCCCTGACCGCGATCGCCGGCGGACACGCAGCGCCGCATGGACGGGGTCTGGTCGGCACGCCGAGCGCGTGCGCGCACGACGCTTCCACGCAGCTGCGTTCGTCAGGTCAGCGGCGCGGTCGGTCGGTCCAGGTCCGTGTGCAGATGACCGGTGTCGTTGAAGCGCCGGACGATCCAGCACCGTCGGTCACCACCAGGTGCGTCAACGAGCCGTTGTCGGCGGCGATGAACGCGAACGGCTCACATCCCGTCGCGAGGTGCACGACATGCCGATGACCGCACCGCTACCGGATCGCGCTCACTCATCCGCCGACCGACGTCACCCCCTCCCACTCGCCCAGATGCACCTCCCGAACGTCCGCGTCGACCCGCGGGCCACGCCGGTCCGCTCGGCCAGCGGCGGGGCGGTCTGCGCCGTGCGCCGCGGCGTTGAGACGTAGATCGCGTGACCTCCTCGCCGCACAGGCGGTCAGCGATCAGCTGCGCCCCCTGTCGGCCGCGAGGGTCCAGATCGGGGTCTGCCTGGCGACCCAGCACGGGCGCAGGCGCGTCGAATCGGGCGGGCGCCGACTCTCCGTGGCGGATCAGCAGCATGTCGCTCGCTCCCGGAGGTGGGCGGAAGCGGCGCTGGCGGTACTCGGTGGTGGCGGCATCGGTCGATGCCGCCACGGTAAACCCGCGTCGGCCTTGTACGCGGCGCCCATCGCCCCGAGGATGCCATGCGAGGAGGACAGCATGGCGAACATCCACGCCGGTCGACTCGCCGACGTCTTCAAGCAGCTCGCGCTCGCCACGCTGCTCACGGTCGAGCAGCCTACGCTGTATGCCGAGACGCACGCTGGCAACGCGGTCTACCCGAACCAGGCGCCACCACCCGGCGCGATCCCGGCGCCACGCGACCCCGTCACCGAACGGGCCTACGGCGTCGGCCGGTTCGTCGAGGCGATGGATCGCGATCCGCGGCTCGGAGCCAGCAGCTACGGCGGCATCCTGCGCGAGCACATCGCCGGGTCGGCGACGATCCCTGGATCCCCGGCCGTCGCCATGGCAGTCCTGCGTGACCGCGCGGACTACCTGCTGTGCGACGTCGACCCCGTCAGCACGGCCGACCTCGAGCGGTGGGCCGTCACCGTGGGCCTCGGCCGTAGGGTGGCCACGGTGACCGCCGACGGCCTGCGCGCGGTCGGTCGTCGTGTGCTCGGCGGCTCGGCCGATCCTGCGTCGACGTTCGTACACGTCGATCCCTACGACCCCTGGGCCACCGGCGAGGACGGCACGTCGTCGATGGAGCTCACCCGCGCGTTGATCGCCGAGGGCATCAGCGTCATGCTCTGGTACGGCTTCGACGTACCGGCCGACCATGCGTGGGCCACCGACCAGCTCGCCGGTGACATCCCGCTGTGGTGCGGCGTCGCGATGGTCACCGACGCGGACGGGGCGACCCGCGATGACGGCGACCTGGGCGCGGCGACCACTCCGGGGACGGGATGCGGTGTGCTCTGCGCCAACACCTCGTCGGACGCGACCGAGCACTGCGAGCAGCTCGGCCATGCGTTGGCCGACAGCTACGCGGGCGTGCCCCTGCCGTCGGGTGAGCCCGGTGGGCTGGCGTTCACGGTCGTGCGCGCATGAACGCCGCCCACGCGGGCGGCCGCGTCAGGCGACCTCGACAGCCGAGCGGTCGAACTGGGTCGGGACGACGACCAGCGGCGTCGGCGAGATCCGCGCGAGCCGTTCGGCGACGGTGCGCCGCAGCCTCCTGGTCCCGCCCGCCGTGAGGATCATGGCCGAGTGGTGCCTGTCCGCGTAGGCGGCGATCGCGGCGACGGCATCGTCTGCGAGGACGGCCGCCGCCGACGTCGGGATGCCGCGCCGCCGCAGCGGCTCGGCGATGTGATCCGCGTACGCCTCGGCCGCGTCCGCCGGCGCCAGATCCTCGCTCGCCGCGAAGGGACCGAGCCGCGCAGTCACCTGGGCCGTGCGGGACAGCACGACGGCCAGCGAGACCCCCGTCGTCGTGGCCAGGCGCCCGGCGACGTCGGCGACCTCGCGGTCGCGTGCAGACCCGTCGAGCGCGACCAGCACGTGGGCGATGGTGCATGGCATGGTCAGCTCGCCAGCTGCAGGCGGCTGTTGTGGCCTGCGTAGTCGGGCACACGGCGCTGGTAGGACGTAGCCATCAGCGGTGAGGACACCATGAAGTCGGCAGACGCGCGGTTGCACGCCACCGGGATGTTCCACACCACCGCGATGCGCAGCAGCGCCTTGACGTCGGGGTCGTGCGGCTGCGGCTCCAGCGGGTCCCAGAGGAAGACCATGGCGTCGATGTCGCCCTCGGAGATCTTGGCGCCGATCTGCATGTCGCCGCCGAGGGGACCGCTCTGGAGCCGCTCAACCGGAAGGCCGAGCTCGTGTTCGAGGATGTTGCCCGTGGTCCCCGTTGCGATCAGGTGGTGGTCGGCGAGTGCGGCGCGGTTGTACTCCGCCCACTCGACGAGGTCGGCCTTGCAGTTGTCGTGTGCGACGAGCGCGATGGTCTTGCGCCCGGTCAGGACGTCTGTCATCGCTTCTCCTTGTGTCGGTACATCCCCGCGACCAGCCGCACGTCGTTCATGCCGGGCCGTGGAGCGGTCAGGGTCCGGTGGTCCGATCGGACCCGCCGGCGGGTTCGTCCACCACCCCACTGCTAGCAGCGTGTCCGCCCGCGCGGGTTACATCTTGATGAGCAGTTCGTCGCCGGGGCGTGTCATGGCCGGCAACCACAGGTCCAACACGCAAGATGACAGCCACATTCCCCCGGCTCGATCCAGGCGCGCACCGCACACACAATCCCGGAGAGCCAACCCATCACATCGGTGTGCGCGCTCCCCCCGGCCACCGCGCACACACAATCCCGGCAGCCAACCAACCACATCGGTGCGCGCGCTCCCCACGGCCACCGCGCACACACAATGGCAGCCAACCGACCACATCGGTGCGCGCGCTCCCCGGAAGTCGAGGTCACTTCCGGTTGAGGGACACCTCAGCCTGGTCGGCCGCCGTGCGTCCGGCACCCACGTCGTCCCAGGACGCCACCAGCGCGTCGGTCAGCTCGACCGGGCGGCTCAGCGCGATCAGGTGGCCGCCCGGGACCCCGACGGGCGTGATTCCGAGGCGCTGCCGTGCGATGCGGATCTGGAAGTCGGCGGGGAAGAAGCGGTCGTCACGCCCGGCGATCACACGGGTCGGCACCGTCGGCCACCCGCCCAGCGGCCAGGAGTCGGTGAACGGCGTCGACGACTGCGGGGGCTCGCCGCGGCGCATGGCCTCGTCCACGACGTGCTGTGGGACGTCATGGAAGAAGTCGTCGAGCAGGTCGTCGGCGAGCCGGCGGCCGTCGCGCGCCGCCCGCTCGGCCCTCGCAGCCGCCTGATCGGTCGTGTCCCACCACTGTCCGCCGGTCTCACCGGGCGTCGGGATCATCGCGTTGACCAGCACCAGCAGGTCGACGGACACCCGTTCGCACACCAGCGGTGCGGTCAGCCCACCCATCGACTGACCGACCACCACGAGCGGCCGCGTGTCCCCGATCGCCGCCACGACAACGTCGACGTACGTGGCCAGCCCTGCCGCGTCGTCACCCGCCGGCAGGTTGACCGCGGTCGCCAGCTGTCCTCGGCGTCGCAGCTCCTCGACGACCCGGTGCCAGTACCAGGCCTGGCCCCCGGCACCTGGGACAAGAACGAACGTCGCACGTCGGCTGCCGTCGGTCGGAGTCATCCGGCTTCCCTCACATGGTGGTCAACGTGGAGACGGTCAGGGCGGCCTGAACTCATCGGACTGACGGCCGCCGGGCGTACCGGCGGCCGTCAGTGGTGATCGGTGTCTACGCCTACGAGCCAGGTACCCGCAGGAGCAGCAGCTGCCCGTCCTCACGCTTGAGGGTCAAGGTCGGGCTGACGACCTCAGAGTCGACCCACTGCGCCGGGTCGTGGATCTGCACGGTGCTCAGCCACGCGCCCTCGCCGAACCAGCGCGAGGCGTCGACGATCCCACTCGATTCCGCGTCCGCGTTGACGACGGTCGCGACGGTCGACCAGTCACCTGAGCCGAAGTCGTGACGGAGGATGTTCGCGTTGGCGGTGTCCTCCTGCACCATGAGGCTCGTGCGGCTGGTGTCGAGGTTGTCGGGGCTCGTCATCTCGACGTAGGTCGGGTCGGTCTCAGCCGCGTCCCCATCCGCGAACACCGAGAAGCTCGTCACGCGTCGGGGGTTGTCCTTCGAGACGACGAACTTGAAGATCCTGCCGTTGTCCGCGAGTCCGATCGCGTCGGCCGGCCGGTGCATGCGACCCGTCGCAGGGTCGGGCACCACACGCGACGCACCGGTGTCGGCCACGTAGACCGTCCGCGGGTGGTGGCCGTCGGTCGCGACGTCCTCCAGACGGATGAACTGGAACACGTTGTTGTCGTTGGACCACTGCTCCAGCGCGTCCTGCGGCGGAAGCTCTGTCTCGCCGCGCGCTATGCGCTTGGGCACACGGATGAAGCGACCCTGCCAGTCGTCACCCGGCTGGATGTCGAGGTAGTCGTTGGCACCGTTGAACGGGTCCTGCGGATTCACCGGCCCCTCATCGGTACGCGTCACCTGGAACGCCCACAGGCTCCCGCGGTCACGGAACAGGTCGTCCTGGCTGCGCGTCAGGTACATGTACACCTGCGACGTGCCCGCCGTGAACGTGTCGTCGGTCGTCCAGATCGAGTGGTGTCGCCAACGACCCGGGACCACGACGCTGTTCTCGTGGTTCAGCCGTCCCATGCCGGCCACCTGGGTGTAGCGGCCACTGCGGACGTCGTAGGCGACCGCGTAGCCCGCCTGGCGCTGCGGAGCCACCGCCGGGTCGGGTCCGTACGGCGCGCCATCCGGCACGTCGATGATGTCGTTGCTCTCCTCGTTGACGAAGAACGTGTAGTTGCGGAACCCATGCTCCGGCCCGGCCATGAACGCCGAGCAGAAGCGGATGAACCCCGCCGACGACGGCAGCGCGACATCGGCCGAGCGCACACGGGCGCGGCCGTCGAGGACGAGCTTGGACACCGATGAGTCCTCGAAGTCCGCCGTGCCGCCGAAGGGCACCCTCGACTGCTCGTGGGCGACGTAGACCTGCACCTCGCCGTGCCCCGCCGGGGCGAGCCCGATGCCGTCCGGGATCCCCTCGAACATGAAGTCGCCGACCTGCTCCCCCACCGAGATGATCGGGGTCAGCGACGACCCCTGTGGCACCTCATCGGACAACGTCAGGTACGGATCCTTGTCCGTCTGGAACCCATCGCCGTGCTTCCCCTGGGAGTCAGCGTGCGCCGGCACCGCCAACCCCAGCACCAACATCAGAGACCCCACAACCCCATGATCCGCCGGCTCACCACAAGTGCCCTCCCCGCGTAGAGACGGGTCGGATGCTCTCACCATCAGAAAGGACAGTGAATTTGTCCCCGCCGATTGCTGTGGACCGGAGTGAGAGAGGTCATTCGTGGTCTGAGTCCGTCGAGAACCGGCCACTGGCGTCGGGTCCCGTCCGGTGGCAAGCTCCCACAAGCTGTGGTCGGCGCCGTAGTGGGGGCACACGATGCAGTTCGTTCCACGTCGAGCTCTGGTGACCACGCTCGTCATCGTGATGTTGGCCGCACTGGCCGTTCCCGCGGTGGCGGGCGGCATGCGACACGGCGACAAGGACGGCCGCTCAGTGCGGGTCGCCACGTTCAACGCCTCGCTGAACCGTGGCGCCGAGGGGCAGCTGCGCGCAGACCTGTCGACGCCGAACAACGCGCAGGCGCGGCAGATCGCCCAGATCATCCAGCGCGTGCGCCCCGACGTCCTTCTCATCAACGAGTTCGACTACGACCCAGCGGCGGTCGACCTGTTCCGCGAGAACTACCTCGAGGTCGCACAGAACGACGCCAGGCCGATCCGCTACCCCTACGCGTTCATCGACGAATCCAACACCGGTGTGCTGCCCGACGTGCCGGTCGACTTCGACAACAACGGGTCCTTCGCGCTGCCGGGCGACGGGTTCGGGTTCGGCTTCTTCCCGGTCAGTTCGGGATGCTGGTCCTGTCACGGTTCCCGATTCAGGCCGATCGGGTCCGGACGTTCCGGACGTTCCTATGGCGGGACATGCCCGGCGCGCTGCTGCCCGACGACCCGACCACCCCCGCGCCCGGCGACTACTACTCCGAGGACGAGCTCGACGTGTTCCGGCTGAGCTCCAAGAGCCATTGGGACGTCCCGATCGACGTTGGCGCACCGACGTCCGTCCACCTGCTGGCCAGCCACCCCACGCCTCCGGTGTTCGACGATCCTGTCATCGACCAGAACGGCCTGCGCAATCACGACGAGATCCGGTTCTGGGCCGACTACGTGCACCCTGCCGGGGGCGACTACATCTACGACGACGACGGTCGCCGTGGCGGGTTGTCGCCGCGCGCGTCGTTCGTGATCGTCGGCGACCAGAACGCCGACCCGTTCGACGGCGACAGCGTTGCCAGTGCGGCGAATCAGTTGCTCGACAACCCGATGGTCAACGACAGGTTCGTCCCGTCGAGCAAGGGGGCCGCCCAGGATGCTGTCGAGGACGGCGGCGTCAATGTCGACCACATCGGCGATCCGCGCTACGACACGGCCGACTTCAGCGACGACCCGCCGTTTGGCGCGGGCAACCTACGGGTCGACTACGTGCTGCCGAGCCGCCGGCTGAATGTGCGCCGCGGCGGGGTGTTCTGGCCGACCGAGGACAGTCCGCTCTTCCGCCTGGTGGGCGACGATGATCCTGATGTGGGTGTCCCGCTGAGCTCCGACCACCGCCTGGTGTGGCTCGACCTCAAGGTGCCCGGCCGCCACTGACCACCTGTGGACAACGGATCCACACCCACGCCCTCCAGCACTAACGTCCGTGGTCGAACACACATTCGATCACGGAGGGCACCATGCACGTGCTGGCGGCGATGAGGACGACCCTGCAGGACGACGGGACGTTGGCCGGGCCGTTGGAGGGCGAGCTCGTCGTGCTTCCGGCGCCCGACGTCGAGGTCGGTGACCTCGGGCTGTGCCGCAGGGAGCCACGGACGTTCGTCGGCGTCGACAGCCACGCGGACATCGCCGCCGTGGAGGTCGTGGAGCTGGCGGTCACGCCGCAGGTGATCCTGGGTCACGTGCGCGAGTCGCTGGCGCGCCGCTGCCCGTGGCAGGAGGACCGCATCGTCGACACGGCCGCGCGGCTTACCGCCGAGATGCTCAGCATCGCGCAGCAGTTTCCGGTGGGCACGATCCTGGACAAGCAGGGACGGCTGCTGCAGGCGCAGATCCCGCTGTTCGACCACGGTGACCGGCGACCGGTCTGCGGTTCGGCGGACGACGGTGGTGGGCCGTGGTGACTCCGCGCCTACGCCGGCGCGTCGTGGGTGCCACCGCCGGGTGGCGGTGGCTCGGGCTGGTCCGGCGCCGGCAGAAACGCACGGTCGACCGCCATCCAGATCGTGCGGGTCCACGGCGAGATGAGGAAGGGCAGCACCGCCGTGGCCGCCAGCCCGACGATCAGCAACGCGGTCCACGGCACGTCCGGCCAGGTCAGCACATCGTGGCGACGAACGACAGGCCGAACATGCCCTCGATGACCGCGAAGGCGATGATCATCGCGCCGAGCCAGTAGCCCTCCTCACGCTCGAAGACGAGACCGCACCGCGGGCAGGGGTCGCGGATGTCGAACAGGCCGTCGAACAGATCGCCGGCGCCGCACGTGGGCACTGGCGACGGAACCCGCGCCCGAGCAGGCGCGAGCGCTGCGTGCCGCAAGCGATCAGGTCACGGTCGGGTATCTGTCCCATCGGCTCCGGCCACCTCGGTCCACCACGCCCAGTGTCGCCGACCGCCGACGCGTCGACGGGCAGCGCGCGACCGGGCAGACTGACCTGATGGGACGATCCGCCGCATCCGCGCGTCAGGCGTGGGCGGTCGCGTCGATCACCCATGCGGCGGACGACCGGGTGCTCGAGCTCGGGTGCGGGCACGGCGTCGCCGCCAGCCTGGTCTGCGATCGGCTGACCACCGGCCGTTACGTCGGGGTCGACCGGTCCGCGGCGATGGTCGCGCAGGCGACGGACCGCAACCGTCACCACGTCGAGGCGGGACGCGCGAGGTTCCTGCGGGCGGCGATCGCCGAGCTGGCGGGCCACGGGTCCGTCGATGTGGTGTTCGCCGTCCACGTCGGCGTCTTCGTGCGCGGCGACCCGCACGCGGAGCTCGACGTCGTCCGACGGCACCTGCGCGACGGTGGTCGGCTGTGCCTGTCCTACCAGCCCCTGGCTTCGGACGCGGTCGACACGACGATCACGCGGCTGACGTCGACGCTGACGGCCAACCGCTTCGACGTCGTCGACGTGGTCACCGGCGCGCCGGCGTCCCGGCCGATGTTCACGGTCGTCGCCACGCCCGGCGCGACGCCAACCGAGGCCCCTCACCCGGGCGCGCCGTTCGCCGACGCCAGCGCGGCGAGCACACGATTGCACGTCGCGTCGAGGGCGAGCCGGTCCGCGAGGTCGACGACGGCCGCGGGGTCTGCCGGCGCCGCCGGCAGCGCGTCGTCGAGCCGCGGGATGTCGAGGTGGGTCGCGACCCTCACTACGGGGTCCGCAGCGATGAGGTACTCCCGCGATCCGAGCACCTTGCGACGCACGGCGATCGCCATGTCCGATCCGGGGTCCGCGGCTGCGTCGAGGACGGCGCCGATGGTCCTGTAACGGGAGATCAGCGTCGCGGCCGTCTTCTCGCCGATGCCGACCGCACCCGGCAGCCCGTCACTGGGATCGCCTCGCAGCAACGCGTAGTCGGCGTAGGCCGTGCCCGGGATCCGGTAGCGCCTGGCGACGGCGGCCTCGTCGATGACCTCGTGCCGCCCGACGCCCTTCGCGATGTAGAGCACCCGGACGTCGCGGCGGTCGTCGATGGTCTGGAACAGGTCGCGGTCACCGGTCACCACGTCGACCGGGCGACGTGCACGCGCCGCGAGCGTGCCGATGACGTCGTCGGCCTCGTAGCCCGCGACGCCCACCCACGCGATGCCGAACGCGTCGAGTGCCTCGCAGATCAGCGGCACCTGCAGGGCGAGCGGGTCCGGGACGATCTCGGCGTCGCCCTCCGCGAGCCGGTGCGTCTTGTAGGTGGGCACCGCGGCAACGCGCCACGCCGGACGCCAGTCGGCGTCCATGCATGCGACCAGGTGCGTTGGCCGACGGACGGTGATCAGGTGGGCGATGAACTCGAGCAGGCCCTTCACTGCGTTGACCGGCGTGCCGTCGGGCGCCGCCAGCGGTGGCACGCCGAAGAACGCGCGGAAGTACATCGACGGCGCGTCGAGCAGCATCAGGCGTCCAGCCCCGGCACCCACGCCTCAAGCCTGCCACCGCGGACGCACCCTCACGACGTCCAGGCATCGGATCGACTGCCATCCACCGGAACATCCGTCCAGGTCTCAGCGGCGCGATGCCGTGCCGCCGCGTGCGCGAGGCTGGTCACGTGACACCGGACGACTACTTCGGGGAGTGCCGGCTGGGCATCGAGGTCTTCGCAGCGGTCTCGGAGATCCTGAGGCCGCGTCCGGTCGAGGTGCGCACGACGAAGAGCCAGGTCGCGTTCCGCACGCGGCGAGGGTTCGCGTACGTGTGGATGCCGGGCAGGTACCTGTCGAACCCCGGCGCACAGGTCGTCCTGTCCATCGCCCTCGACCGCCGTCTCGGCTCGGAGCGCTTCAAGGAGGTCGCGCACCCGTCCACGCGGATCTGGCAGCACCATCTCGAGATCCACGAGGTCACCGACATCGATGACGAGGTCGCCAGGTGGCTGCTGGAAGCGTACGAGCGCGCTGGATGATGATTGGACAGGTCCGGGCACTGGCGTGCAGGCCCTGCGACGCCAGGCTCGTCGCGATGCCGTGGGTTGCCCGGCGGGCGCCCGACGTGGATGCTCATCGGTGGACCGACGAAGGTGTGGACGTTGGACGTCGGAGCTCACCTGCCGCTGATCGACTTCGGGGCGGGGTCAACGACCCTCGACCGGCTCGTCGCGTTCGCTGCGACCGCTGACGAGCTTGGGTATGCGACGTTGTCGGCGAACGACCACCTGGTCTGGCAGCGACCGTGGTTGGACGGCCCAGCGGCGCTGACCAGCGTCCTGTCGCACGCCGGGAGGATGACCCTGGCGACCAGCATCTGCCTCGTCAACGTCCGCCACCCCGTCGTGGTCGCGAAGTGGCTGACGACGGTGGCCCGGCTGGCCGGCAACCGTGTGATCGCCGGGCTGGGCCCCGGCTCGTCCGGTGCGGACCACGCCGCGGTGGGGATACGCTTCGACGAGCGGTGGGCCCGCTTCGACGAGGCGTTCACGGCCGTCAAGGCGCTGGTGCAGGGGCGCAGCGTCCCCACCGGAACCTTCTACGATGTGATGGACGTGCACCTGGAGCCGCTGCCTGCGCGCACACCCGAGGTGTGGTTCGGCAGCTGGGGGTCTGACCGACGGCTGCGGGCGTTGGCCGCAACCGCCGACGGCTGGATGGCGTCCGGGTACAACACGACACCCACCAGGTTCGCGGAGGCACGCGGGCGGCTGGACGAGCACCTGGTCGCGTGCGGACGTGATCCGTCAGGGTTTCCCGACATCATTGCGACGATGTGGCTGTCGGTGACCGACACACAGGGCGAGGCGGACCGTCTGGTGCACGACGTGCTGGCTCCGGTGCTCAGGCGTCGTGCCGACGAGCTTGCCGCCCAGCTTCCGATCGGCCGGCCCGAGCACTGCATCGAGCTGCTTCAGGCGTATGCCGACGCGGGAGCGCGGCAGATCCTCCTGTGGCCGATCAGTGACCCGATCGACCAGCTCCATCGGTTCGACGCCCTCGTGCGCCCCCACATCACGTCGTGAGACCACCTCCGCGGATCGCGCAGCGGCCGCTCCGCTCATCTCGCCGAGATCGTGTCGCGCAGTTGGCCCAGGAAGTACGCCCATCCGTGCGCATGGTCGTCGACGACGGCCGGCGGAAGGCCATGGTGGACGAGGCGCACAGTGGTGACGCCGTCCTCCTCACTCAGGTTGATCTCGACCATCGTGCTCTCGGGCGGCACCCCCATCAGGCTGTCCTCCCAGCCGTAGGAGAAGACGAGGCGCCGGTGCGGGATGAGCTCGACGAACCGGCCGACCACGGTTGCGCCGTTGGGGTGGGTCCAGCGTAGGATCCCGCCCGGGACGGGGTCGGCGGTGGCGTGCGGACCGATCCAGCGGACCAGGCCCTCCGCCGTCGTCAGGTGCGCCCAGACCACGTCGGCCGGGGCATCGATCGTGACTTCGTGGGACGCGAGCCTCACGGCAGATCCCCCGCCTCCACGGCGCCTTTGAGTGCGGCGAGCGCCGGCTCCCAGTAGGCGTCGAGGGCCCGGCGGAGCCGATCGAGTCCTTCGATGTCGACCCTGTAGAGGCGCCGCCGCCCGTCCATGCGGCCACGGACGAGTCCCGCGTCCCGCAGGACCTTGAGGTGCTGGCTCGCGGCGGGCTGACTGAGCCCGACCCGCTCGGCGAGCTCGCCGACCGCCATCTCCCGGTCCAGCACGAGCCGGAGCATGGCACGACGACCTGGATGGGCGATCGCGTCGATCGCGGCCTGCATTCGTGACACCTACGATTCATCGCATATAAGATTCGTCGCATATGATAATCCCGTTCTTTCGGGAGGACCGCTGTGAGCGACACCCACCAGATCGCGCGCCGCCGTCACGACGTGGGGACCAGCGCAGCGACGCTGCCGCCTCCGGACGCCCGCGCGACCGGCATCGCGCCATGAACCGCAGCCCCGCCGTGGACCAGTGGCTCGACGACGCCGACCACCCCCTCGACGCATTGATGCGGCGCGCTCGGGACATCATCCTCCGTGCGGACGACCGGGTCACCGAGTCCATCAAGTGGAACACCCCGACGTTCGCCTACAACGGCAACATCGCCAGCTTCAACCCGTCGAAGCGCGTCGTCAGCATCATGTTCCACCGGGGATCCGAGATTCCGGGCGACCACCCACGCCTCGAGGGCGACGGGAAGCTCGTGCGCACCATGCGCTTCACCGATCCCGCTGACCTCGAGGCCGGACGAGCCGAGCTCGAGGCCGTCATCCGCGCCTGGTGCGACTGGAAGGCAGCCACCGCCGGGGCCCGCTGATCCGCAGGTCGAAGCGGTCCCGGCGACCACGCATCGGCACCGTGCTCCCACTGCCGCGGCCGGCCGTTCGGAGGGGTGATGCCCCAGCCGAGCGCCGGCGCGTCGACGGCGCGACGCCGTATGCTCGACCGCGGCGAGGTCAGAGCGCGTGGAGACGGGTGACGCATGCGACGGCGACTGCCCCAGGGAAACGGGATCGTCCTGGCCGTGCTCCGATCGCCGTTCCACCGGCTGCTGAGCGGCGTCGCCCTCGAGCTGCGCTACACGGGACGGCGGAGTGGCCGCGAGTACGTCCTGCCGGTGCAGTACGCGCGACGCGGTGACCAGCTCACCTCTGGCCGCAGGACGCGGCACGCAAGTCCTGGTGGCGGAACTTCCGCGACCCTGCACAGGTGAGCATGCGGCTCGCCGGACGCACGCACCGCGGCACGGCCCGCGTCGTCGAGCCCGCCGATGCGGGATGGGAGCAGGCGCGGTCGCTGTACGCGGCGCGGTGGAGGCGGTTCGAACCGCGCCTGACGGGACCGTACGTCGTCGTGACCCTGGACACGTGACGAGCGAGGGGACCGAGCACGGTGGACCGCCCGTGACCTTCACCGACCCGCCGACGAGCGCCGCGTGGCGGCACCAGGACGCCCGGGAGGGCTTCGAGGCCGCGTTCTTCCATTCCGAGCCGGACGGCCACCGCGTCGAGGGACACACGACCGCGATCGAGGACAGCGTCGTCTGGTCCGTGCGGTACACGATCGCGCTCGACCGGGCCTGGGGCACACGACGGGCACACGTCGTCGGCCTCGACGCTGCCGGCACGCGGCAGCTCGACCTGCTGAACGACGGTGCAGGCCACTGGCGGGTCAACGGTCAGCCCGCACCGCACCTGGACGGCTGCATCGACGTCGACCTCGAATCGTCGGCTCTGACGAACGCACTGCCCGTGCACCGCCTCGCGCTGGAGGTCGGCGACGCCGCGGACGCGCCCGCGGCGTACGTCCGTGCACCCGATCTCGGCGTCGAACGGCTGGACCAGCACTACCTGCGCACTCCGGACGAGGCGGGACGTCAGTGCTTCGCGTACGAGGCGCCGAGGTTCTCGTTCAACTGTCGCCTGGTCTACGACGAGGCCGGCCTCGTGCTCCACTACCCGGGGCTCGCCACGCGCGTGGCGTGATCGCGGCCACTGGCGGCCACCACCGCAAAGCCCGTACGCGGCCGACGCGTGCATCGGTCAGCCGTACCGAGGGCGCGTGACCGGCGACGGCGCGCTACGGTCCTCTCGGCAGACGGCGCGGCCGAGCGCCGGGGGACACGGAGGTGCCATGGCACCCACGGACGGGCCGATTCGGATCTCCGTCTCGGTGTCCGGCGGCGCCAGCCTCGGCGCCTACCACGCGGGCGTGCTCGCCGCGCTGACGACGGCGTTGCAGGCTGTGCAGGACGACGAGCGCGGCATGCGCCTCGACGCGATCGGGGGCGCCTCCGCGGGTGCATTGGCGTCGATGTTCACCGTCCACGGCCTGCTGAACGGTCTGGACAGTGCCGAGATCCTCCACCAGGCGTGGTCGAGCAGGTGTCGCTCGACATGCTACGCGAGCGCGGCGCCGGGTCGCCGCTGGGCTTCCGGCAGCGGCGCGATCTGCTGCCGGTGAGCTCGACGTCGATCGTTGGCCGAAGGCCCCCGCTGGACCGCAGGCCACGCCGATCGGACTGCATGTGTAACTGACCGGCCTGCGTGGGCTGCGCTACGAGGTCAGGACGACCGACGACTGGACGATCCCGGCGATCACCTACGCCGACTGGGGTGAGTTCGCGCTGGAGCCGGGCGGCGGCGTGCAGCAGCTGCTCGAACCAGACGGTGCGTCGGTGCTCGACTTCGTGCTCGCGTCCGCCGCCCATCCCGCCGGCTTCGGGCCGGAGCTGCTCGACCGGTCCGGGGACCGCGAGGCGTTCGTGTCCCGCACCATCGAGGACCTCCCCAGCGACGGACGGCTCTGGTACACCGACGGATCGAGCATCTCGTCAGAGCCGATCGGGCGGGTGCTCACGCTGCTCGACCGCGTCGACGACTGCCGGCGGGCGCGTCGCATCCACCTGATGGTGGACACGCTGTCAGACATCCCCGACGAGCGGACGGCGTGGACCGCCGACGCCGAACGGCCGACGTGGCTGACGTCCCTGTCGCGGACCCTGGAGATCATGCCCGAGCAGGTCCTCCAGGACGACATGCGGCGCGTACAGCACGTCAACCACCGCTTCGAACAGCTCGACCAGCTGGTCGAGGTGCTGGCTCCGTACCTCGACGAGGACGCGATCACCGCGCTCCGCGGCGTGTTCGACGACGAGGACCTGCCATCGTCGTCCGACGCGGACGTCGCCTCGGCGCTGCGCGAGGTCGTCAGTCGGGTCGCCGGGCTGCACGGCAAATCACCGGTCCACCTCGACCTCGTGTCGCCGCTGCTGCTGGCCGATCGCCACGAGCGCGACCTGCCGGGCCTGCTGGCCGGCGAGATCATGAGTGACTTCGGCGGGTTCGCCGACAGGCGCCTGCGGCGCAGCGACTTCGCTCTGGGCTACGACTGCCTGCTGGCGTGGCGCCCGCAGGTGACCCCTGCGGACCGGGCGACGCACCCCCTAGTCTTGACGCATGCATCCATTGCGTGCTGAGGATCCCGCCGACGTCATCGTGGCCTGGGAGGCGGTCGAGGACCTGCTGGCGGTCGTGCCGGAGGGCACGGGCAAGGACGTCCTGCGTATGACGGCCGCGGGGTGGTCTGTCGACGAGATCGCCGCGCGCCTCGGGCTGTCCGCAGAGGACGTCAGCGCACACGGCGCACGCGCGCGGGTCCGCGTGCTGACCGCCGCCGTGGCCGACGACGGCATCGAGGCATCCATCGGTTCGTCATGAGCGAACCTGTCTACCTCGAGCAGGGACCGAAGCGGACGTTCGCGTGCGCGGTCGACTGGCCGGGCTGGTGCCGGGTTGCCCGCGGCGACGACACGGCCATCGCGATGCTGGCGGCCTACGCCGACCGGTACGCGGTCGTCGCCGACGAGGCCGGGGTCGCGTTCCCGTTCGCGCACATGGACGCCGACGCCATCGTCCCGCAGCTCATCGTCGTCGAGCACGTCGAAGGCTCCGGCGGCACGGACTTCGGCGCCCCGCTCGCGATCCCCGAGCTGGACGGCGAGCCCCTCGACGCCGCGACCGCGCAGCGTCACGCCGATCTGCTCGCCGCCAGCTGGCGCGTGTTCGACGCGGTCGTCGGCGACGCGCCCGCGGTGCTGCGCAAGGGCCCACGCGGCGGCGGACGCGACCGCGATGAGATCGTCGCCCACGTCGCCGAGTCCGAGCGCTCGTACGCCCGCTCGATCGGCGTCCGCTACACGCCGACGCAGTTCAGTCATGCCGGGGGACAGGCCGCGATGCGCGCCGAGCTGATCGACGTGCTGCGCGCCGCCCGTGACGGCACGCCACCCGCTGGCAAGGGTTGGCCGGCGCGGTACGCATCGCGGCGGATGGCATGGCACGTCCTCGACCACGCGTGGGAGATCGAGGACAAGTCGGGCTGACCGGGGACCGCCCCCCGACGTCCAGCAGCGAGGGACACCGCAGGTCGTCGAGAGACACGCTCGCACCTGTCCCTGGCACACGCACCTGTCCCTGGCCAACCGCACGTGTCCCTGGCACACCGCACGTGTCCCCCGGCGCAGCGCACGTGTCCGCGGCACGGGTCCACCGCAGGCCGGCGCCGCTGCGGTATGGTGCCAGGCCGTGTCGAACCGCTACCCCGATGATGCCCACCCGCCGGCTCGCTCCGCTCGCCCGTACCCCGACGACGTGCTCGCCGCCCGCCGGGCACGGCGCGAGGCCAAGGCACCGGAGGTCACCGCCGAGCCGGGCGTGCGGGCGGAACACCGCGTGACCGGGTTCGGCGGCCAGGTCATCGCCGTGGACTCCACGTCGGTCACGCTGCGCAACATGCACGGCAGGCAACGTCACTTCCGGTTGAGCCCCGGTGCGTTCCGGGTGAACGGACGCACCGTGACGCTCGTGCGACCGCGACCGCGACCGAGGCAGGCGACGCCACGGCGCACGTTCACCGCCTCGGGCTCGGTCGCGTCCGCCCGCACGCAGCCGCGGGTCGCACGCGCCAGCCGCATCTACGTCGAGGGCACCCACGACGCAGAACTGCTCGAGAAGGTGTGGGGTGACGACCTGCGCGACGCCAGCGTCGTCGTGGAGCCACTCGGCGGCATCGATGACCTCGCCGCGGCGGTCCGCGCATTCGGGCCCGGGCCACAGCGTCGCCTGGGCGTGCTCGTCGACCACCTGGTCCCGGGCTCCAAGGAGCAGCGCATCGTCGACGCCGTGACCCATCCGCAGGTGCTCATCACCGGCCACCCCTACGTCGACGTCTGGCAGGGGGTCCGGCCACGGGCGCTGGGCATCGACGCCTGGCCGGTCGTGCCGCGGGGACAGCCGTGGAAGGAGGGCATCTGCGCGGCACTCGGCGTCGACGAGCCTGCGGTGTTCTGGCGCCGCCTGCTGCGCTCCGTCGACAGCTACGCCGACCTCGAGCAGCCCCTGATCGGCGCCGTGGAGCAGCTGCTGGACTTCGTGGCGCCGCCAGAGGAGTGAGCGGCGGCGGCGACCGCCCGCACCTATGATCCCGACGTGGGCGACAGCGCATCCAGACGTGCCGCGGGGCGCCGGCACGCGCGGGTCGCCGCGGCGACCGGCGCGCACCCCAACGCCAGCTTCTGGCTCGACGACGGCGGACCGCCACGGCCATCACTGACCGGAGAGGTCACCGCCGACGTCGCCGTCGTGGGAGCCGGCTACACGGGCCTGTGGACCGCGCTCGCGCTGACCGACCACGACCCGGCCCTGCGCGCGGTCATCCTCGAGGCCAGCCGCGTCGGTCACGGCGCCTCGGGGCGAAACGGCGGGTTCGTCGAGGCGAGCCTGACCCATGGCCTGCACAACGGCCTCGCCCACTTCCCCACCGAGATCGACGAGCTGCTGCGCCTCGGTCGCGAGAACTTCGCCGGCCTGGTCGACGACGTCCGCCGCCACGGCATCGACTGCGACCTCGAGCTCACCGGCACGATCGACGTGGCCACAGCAGCCTGGCAGCTGGACGAGCTCGCTGAATCGGCCGAAGTCCACGCGCAGCTGGGCGAGAAGGCGACGCTCCTGGCCGCCGCGGAGGTCCGCGCCCACCTCGACTCCCCCACCTACCTCGGCGGGCTGGCGCACCCCGACGGAGCGATCGTGCATCCTGGACGGCTGGCCCGCGGGCTGGCCGGCGCACTTGACACCCGTGGCGTCACCATCCACGAGGGCACACCCGTCAGCCGGATCCGCCGGCAGGGTGGTCGCGTCAGGCTCGACACGGTAGGGGGCGTGGTCCTCGCTGACCGCGCGGTGCTCGCGACCAACGCCTACAGCCACCTGCTGCTGCGCCGGACCTCGCGCCACTTCGTGCCGATCTACGACCACATCCTGCTGACCGAGCCGCTGACCCCTGACCAGCGGGCACGGATCGGATGGGCCGGCCGTCAGGGCATCGCCGACAGCGGCAACCAGTTCCACTACTACCGGTTGACCGCCGACGACCGGATCCTGTGGGGCGGTTACGACGCGGTCTACCGGTACGGCAACGCCGTCGGCCCGCGCTTCGACCACCGCCGCGCGACCTATGACCTGCTGGCCCGCCACTTCCGCACCACGTTCCCACAGCTGCACGACCTGCGGTTCGCACGGTGGTGGGGCGGTCCGATCGCCACGACCACCCGGTTCACCGCCGCGTTCGGCGAGGCGCTCGGCGGACGGGTCGTCTATGCGTTGGGCTACACCGGGCTGGGGGTCGCCGCCGCCCGGTTCGCCGGACGTGTCCTGCGCGACAGGCTTCTCGTACCGGACTCGCCGCTGCTCGACCTGCAGCTGGTATCGACGTCGCCGTTCCCGTTCCCGCCGGAGCCACTGCGCTGGACGGGCGTCGAGCTGACGCGCCGTGCCATCGCGCGTTCGGACGGGCGTGGCGGCGTCCGGGGCCCCTGGCTGCGACTGCTCGACCGCTTCGGCATCGGCTTTGACTCCTGAGCGGAGGCCTTTGCTAGGCTGACGACCTCTCGGGGCACATTGGCTCAGTTCCATGACATCTCCTCCCTCATCCGGCGCGTACGGGCATGGCTCCGGATCGGCACGGCCCCAACGGCGGCGCAGACGTCAGCGGTGGTCGCGCGCGACGATGGCCATCGTCGGCGTGGCCTTCATGCTGTCGGTCTTCGCGGGAGTGCTCGTCGGCACCTGGCTGCGCCCTGACGGGTCCGCGCCGGCGGCAGCTGCAAACGCCTGCGACGCCGTGACCCTCAGGGTCTACGCGTCACCTGACATCGCGGGCGTGCTGTCGGACCGGATCGCCGAGTTCCGCGGCAACGCCGAGGACGAGTGTGACGCCTTCCAGGTGATCGCCGACTCCTCCGCCGACGTCGTCGACGACCTGGCCGACGGCTGGGACCAGAGCGCCGACGGCCCACCACCCGACGTGTGGATCCCCGAGGCGACGTCGTGGGTCCAGCTGCTGCGGGCCACGGAGACCGGTGCCACGCTCGTCGGTGACGACACGCCGTCGATCGCGCGGTCCCCCACCGTGGTCGCCATGCCCCGTCCGATGGCCAAGGTGCTGGGCTGGCCGAGAGCGCAGCTGAGCTGGGCGGACCTGGCCGACCTGATCTCCGAGCCCGAGGGCTGGAAGGCGCACGGCCACGAGGAGTGGGGCCCCTTCAAGTTCGGCCTGACCACGCCGCGGCGGTCCGCGGCGGCGGCCCAGTCGATCATCTCCGTTGGTGCGGCGCTCGGCGGTGTGTGGGCGGACGAACTGTCCGCCGAGAGCGTCCAGCGCGATCGCGTGCGCCTGAACCTGCTGCAGCTGGAGCGCTCGGTCGCCCGCACGGACAACACCACCCTCGAGCAGCTCTCGGGACTGCGCCGCGCCGACCGGGCCGGTGTCGGGCTCGACTTCGTGTCGGCGTTCCCCATCGACGAGCGGCAGGTGTGGCGCTACAACGCGGGCCTGCCGCCCGGTACCGCCGACGACGACATGCGCCTGAGCAAGCCGAAGGTGCCGCTGGCGGCCTGGTACCCACCCGAGGGAAGCCTCGCGCTCGACTACCCGTTCGTGGTGCTCGAGGGAGACTGGGTCGACGAGGAGCGCCGTGAGCGGGCGCTGGAGTTCCTCGCCATCCTCCAGGGCGAGGAGACCCAGAACCGGCTGTTGGAGCTGGGGTTCCGCGGCGCCGACGGCGAGGTCGGCGACGTGCTGCGCAGGGCAAAGGGCATCGCGGTCGACCGTGCCGGCACCCAGGTCCAGCCGCCACGGCCCAAGGTCGTCCAGCAGGTCCTCAACACCTGGGACACGGTGTCGCAGCGGACCAACACGCTGGCAGTGATCGACGTCTCCGGGTCGATGGCCGAGGCTGCGAGGGGCACCGACGGCACGCGCCTGGACGTGGCCACGGCGGCCGCCGCCGAGGCAGTGAAGCTGGCGGTCGACGACAGCGGGTTCGGGCTGTGGGAGTTCTCGACCGATCTCGCCCGCGAGCACCACCGGGAACTCGTCGCGATGGGTCCGTTGGGTGAGAACGTCGGTACGGTCACCCGCCGGCAGGCGGTCGAGGACGCGCTGGCGGCCATGCAGCCGCGTCACGACACCGCACTGTACGAGACAGTGCTCGCCGCGTACCGCGAGGCCAAGCGCCACTTTGACCCGGAACGCGTCAACGACATCGTGCTGCTGACCGACGGCAGGCAAGACAACCCCGACGGCACCCTCGGACTCGAGCGCACCCTCAGTCAGCTGCGCAAGCTGGCCGACAGTGAACGCCCCGTTGGGCTCATCGCGATCGGCTACGGCGGCCAGGCAGACCTCAACGCGCTGGAGCGGATGACCAAGGCGGTCGGCGGTCAGGCCTACGGCGCCGTGCGGGCCACCGACGTCCGCGAGATCATCCTGCAGACGTTGACGGGCTGAACGGCGCGGCGCGGTCCGCGCCGGCCGTCACTCCGGCGTCCGGACGATGATCTCGTCCAGGTCGACCGGTTCGTCGAGGAACTCGAACTCGACCATGAGGTCGACGATCCGCTGGATCTCGTCGCGGTCGATGCGTGCCGCGAACTGCGGCTGAGTGACCGTGGCGGCCGCCTCGGCGTCGAGGTCCGAGTAGGTCGGCAGCACGTCGACGACCCGCTCGGGATCGTTCGCGGCGATGTCGGTCGCGGCGATCAGGGCGCGCTGGAAGGCCGCGATCGTGTTGGGGAAGTTCGTCGCGAAATTGCCGGTCGCGTAATAGCCGGCGACCGGCAGCGCCTCGGTCTCCCCGACGTAGGGGTCGGTCACGACCACGGCGTCCAGCGACGACTGGGCGATCGTGTCGAACGGCTCGACGGCGAAGATCGCGTCGAGCTCCCCACGCTCCAAGGATGGCACCATCTCCGGGAACGGGATCTCTACCGCCTCGACCGTGCTGTAGGCGGCGCCGGCGCTCTCGACCACCGATCGGGTGGTCAGCTCCGCGACGTTGGCGAACGTGTTGAGGCCCACCCGCTTGCCCTCGAGCCCGGCGACATCGCCCTCCAGGCCCGATCCGGGCAGGGCCACGATGTTGCTGAACCCCGGTGCGGCGCGGTTGCCCTCGGCGATGATCCGCAGGTCCAGGCCATTGGCGACGCCGGTCATGGTGGAGGGGTAGGCGCCGAACGTCAGGTCGAGCTCGCCAGCGACCATGGCAGGGATCGCGGCCGCACCGCCCTGCACCGCCTGGATGTCGATCGTCAGCCCCTCGCGCTCGAACAGCCCCTCCTCGATCCCGATGTAGATCGGCGCGACGTCGATCAGCGGCAGCAGTCCGATCGTGAGCTCGGTCTTCTCCGGCGCGGCCTGCGACGCACCATTCCCGCCGTCCTCGTCCGACGCGGACGTGACCGAGCGGACGCTGCTGCGCTCCTGTGCGGCCGGCTCGGCCCGGCTGCACCCGGAGACCCCGACGAGTGCCAGCACGACCAGCACGACGACTCCGCCCGGCATGCGCAACGCGGCCATCGCCGCCCCCTTGCCACAACCCAGTAGGCACCCGGCACGACCTCGCGGAGGCACTCCATGACGGTCGATCGTCTCGCTGGTGCACGATGTCCGGACGCCGGCCACCACAGGCACACGTCCGGTGCATGACCGGCGCCGCCCCGCCAGCAACGCCCCTGCCGGGACGGCACGCAGACTAGAGGACGCACACAGTCCGAACGGACAGGTGCCCGCATCCACCCCCTTGATAGCGTCGCGGCGCGGTGAGTGCCGCGTTGCATGAGGAGGACGCCATGGGGCCTCGGAGACGTAGGACGGCGATCGGGGCGACGGTGGTGGCGCTCAGTTTGCTGCTTGCCGGCGGCGTCGTGGCGGCGACGCAGTCCGGTGACGAGGCCGCGCTGCAACCCACCCGCCAGCCGGCCGACCGGGCGATCGAAACCCGCGTCAACGATCTGCTGTCTCAGATGACGCTCGAGGAGAAGCTGGAGCAGATCCAGCTGCTGCCGGACTTCAGGGTCACCGATGACGAGGTGAGGAGGGGCCTCGGCTCGATCCTGAGCCTCACGGATCCGGCGCAGATCAGGCACTTCCAGCGCATCGCGGTGGAAGAGTCGCGGCTGGGGATCCCGCTGCTGTTCGCGTTCGACACGATCCACGGCTTCCGGACCGTCTTCCCGATCCCGCTGGGAACCGGCGCGAGCTTCGATCCGAGCGTTGCATCCGACGACGCGAGCTTCGGGGCGCGTGAGTCGACCGCGGTCGGGCTCAAGCAGACCTACGCCCCGATGGTCGACGTCTCGCACGAGCCGCGCTGGGGGCGGATCGCCGAGGCGGCCGGCGAGGACCCCTATCTCAACTCCGTGATGGCCGCCGCGCGCGTCAAGGGCACGCAGGGCCCGGACTACAGCGCGCGTGACAGGCTCATCGCCAGCCCGAAGCACTTAGCGGCGTACGGGGAACCGGAGGCCGGGCGTGACTACGCCACCACGGACATGTCCGAGCAGCGGCTGCGCAACTTCTACCTACCGCCGTTCAAGGCGGCGGTCGACGCCGGCGCCGACACGGCGATGTGCTCGTTCAACGCGCTCAACGGCGTGCCGGCCTGCGGCAATGACTACCTGATGAACGACATCCTCAAGGGCGAGTGGCGCTTCGACGGCTTCGTCGAGAGCGACTGGACGGCCGTCGCCGAGTTGCGCGCGTGCCCGCCGAAGAACCCCGACGAAGCGGAGTGCGGCCACGGCGTCGCCGTCGACGGCCCTGACGCGGCGGCGCTCGCGCTCAACTCGGGCGTCGACTCGGAGATGACCAGCACGCTGATCCGGGACTTCGGGGCGCAGCTGCTGTCCGAGCGTCGGATCTCGATGCGGCGGATTGACGACGCGGTGCGCAGGATCCTGCGCGTGAAGTTCCGCGCCGGGCTGTTCGAGAACCCGTACGCGCCGTTCGAGCCCGAAGAGGCCGACGCGCAGATGCTGCTGCCCGACGCCGTCGCGGCGGCCCGCAAGGCCGCCGGCAGGTCGATGGTGCTGCTCCAGAACGAGGGCGGGATCCTGCCGCTCGACCCGGCCAAGTCCACGGCCGTGATCGGGCCGCTCGCCAAGAACCAGCACGACATGCTGGGCCCGTGGTGGGGGCGCGGCGACGACGGGGACGTCGTGACCGTCTTCGACGGCATCAACGAGCAGAGCCCGGGCGCGACCTACGCGGAGGGCTGCGAGCTCTCCAACACCGAGGTGCCGCACACGGATCCGGAGGGCTGCGGCTCGGACGCCGGATTCGCTGAGGCGGTCTCCGTCGCGAACGCGGCCGACCAGGTGGTGCTCGCCCTGGGCGAGACGCGCGAGATGAGCGGCGAGGCGAATTCGCGCAGCACTCTGGATCTGCCGGGCCGGCAGGAGGAGCTGATCCGGGCGATCAAGGCGACCGGCAAGCCGGTCGCGGTGGTGCTGTTCAGCGGCCGCCCGCTGGCGCTGGAGAACATCGTCGAGGACGCCCCGGCGATCCTCGAGGCGTGGTTCCCCGGCGTGCAGGCGGGGCCCGCTGTCGCCGACGTCGTGTTCGGGAAGGTCAACCCGGGCGGCAAGCTGCCGGCGTCGTTCCCGTATCGGGTCGGCCAGGTGCCGATCTACTACAACCACGAGCCCGCCGGGCGCCCGTGCAACAAGGACGTGAAGTGGAACTCGCAGCACCGCGATATCCCGAGTTGCGACCCACTGTTCGTGTTCGGCCACGGCCTGAGCTACACGACGTTCGACGTCACGAACCTGCGGCTGAGCTCGTCGAGCGTCTCGCGCAACGGCAGCCTGACCGCGTCGGTCGACGTCGCGAACACCGGCGGCCGAGAGGGCGACGAGGTCGTGCAGGTCTACATCCACGACCCGGTCGCGAGCATCTCGCAGCCGGTCCGCCGCCTGCGCGGCTTCGAGCGCGTGACGCTCGAGCCGGGCCAGACGCGGACGGTGACGTTCACGCTCGACCGCAGCGACTTCGGCTTCTACGACAACCGCGGGAAGTTCGTCGTGGAGCGCGGCACGATCGACGTCTACGCCGGCAACAGCTCCAAGGCCGAGCTCAAGCAGTCGTTCACGGTGAGATGATGACGCCTCCACAGCTCCTTGGAGGTCTCGCGCCAACCCCGGCGAGGTGAGAGAAACGGGTTCGGGGGCGCGACGCGGTCGAACCCGGCCCGAGTGCTCCTGCGGCCCGAGCCAGTCCGATGACGCACGCATGTGCAGTGGCTGGTGCCGCGAGCCCCGGGCCTACCGACCCCGGAAAGCGGGCGGAGGGGCCTGTCGCGCTCGACGGTTTCGAGCCTCGTCGCCGACCTGCAGGCCGACAGGCTCGTGATCGAGCGCGCCTGGCTGGGGGCCTTCCACGGCGCCCAGGGCGGACGGCCGCCGATGCTGCTCGCGTTCGACGCGTCTGCGGGTGCCGCCGTCGGGATCGCGTTCGGACACGTCGGCGTGCGTGTCGCGGTCTCCGACCTCTCGTCGACGATCGTCGCCGAGGGCGTGGTCGAGCTCGATGTCGACCACGAGGCGACGGAGGGCCTCGACGCGGCGGCCGAGCTCGTTACCGGCGCGTTGGCCGAGGCCGCTGCGCAGCGGCGGCGCGTGATCGGCGCGGGCGTCGCCCTCCCCGCTCCAATCCACCGGGCGACTGGCAGCATCGGCTCCTCGGCGATCCTGCCGGGCTGGGTCGGCGTCACCGCTGCCGAGGAGCTGCGCAACCGGCTCGAGCTGCCGGTTCTGGTCGAGAACGACGCGAACCTCGGCGCCGCTCATCGAGGCGACCACAGAGCAGGTCGCGAGGCGGCCATCGCCGCTTCGGCGCCGGTGGAGCGGCGACGGGGCCGCGGCCGCGGCGATCGTGAACGCCGACCGTCGGGTCCCGCTCGCCCTGCTGATCCCTGGTCGCGGGGCCGGTCATCGCCGGCGTGAGCCTGTTCGGCGGCGGCGGGACGGTGTGGGCGGCGCTGCTCGGCGCGCTCGTGATCGGCTCCATCGCCAACGGCATGGACCTGCGCGGTCGCGAATCGGACGTGAAGTTCCTGATCACCGGCGGGGCCCTGCTGGCGACCGTCTCGCTCGACGCGATCACCGCCAGCCGTGCCGGCCGGTTCACGCCGGTTCCTTCGCACGACGACCTCTGGGCTGCTGCGCGTCGATCGTGCGGCCATGGCGGCGGAGGCGAAGCTGGACGGCAAGTTCCTGCTCCGCACCTCGGATCCGACCATGTCGGCCGAGGACGTGGCGTTCGGGAAAAGCAGCTGCTGGACGTCGAGCGCGGCTGGCGGGACATGAAGTCCACCCTGGAGCTGCGGCCCGGGTTCCACCGCATCGAAGACCGCATCCGCGCGCACGTCATCTTGTGCCGGCTGGCGCTGCTGTGCATCGGCGTCGCCGAGACCAAGACCGGTGACACCTGGCGGACCCTGCATCACGAGCTCGACCGGCTCCACGTCGGCGAGTTCACCGGCAACAGCGGCCGGGTGCTGCATCGCACCGAGCTCACCAGCCGGCAGCTGGCGATCCTGCGCATGCTCGGTGTCGACACGCCACCCCGCTTCCTCGACGTCGACCCCGCCACCGGCTGACCGCACCAGCCGGCGCCTAGGCACACACCCCCATCGGGGGGATCTCGGCGTTCCCGCAGGTCAACCCGCCAAACTCATGCCTACTGCGGGTCGTTGCGCCACGGAGACGAGGAGCCCGAGTGCGACGATAGCCCGAGCAGGCGGTGACGGAGGAGGCATGCATGGGGCTCTCCGGGGCCCGGGCACCCGCCCGGCGAATGCCTCGGTGGGATCGTAGGTACCGCTGTCACGGTTGGTCAACCAGAACCGGCTGACCGTGGTCCGCGAACACGCGCACGACCCGCGTCGCAGGGTGGACGTCTGGATCAGTTGACGCCGGTCGACTGTCGGCGCATCCACGGGTTCGGCGTAGGGTAGGCATGCGCCTGGCCGGCGTGATCGGGGGCGTGCGTGGCGCGCGACCAGGCGGCGAGAGATCGGATGTGCATGGGCATGTGGTCTTGGGTGAGCTGTCTTGGTCAATGACCATGACCGGCCGCGGGTCAAGCGGCTGGCCACCCTGTCGTTGGGGGCCCTGGGCGTCGTGTACGGCGACATCGGCACGAGCCCGCTGTACGCGTTCCGCGAGTCGTTCGCCGAGCGGTCCATCGATCCAGAGCCGGCGAACATCCTCGGCATCCTGTCGCTGATCGTCTGGTCGCTGATCGTGGTCATCTCGATCAAGTACCTGGTCTTCGTGATGAAGGCGGACCATGAGGGCGAGGGCGGCATCCTGGCGCTGACCGCGTTGATCCCGCGCTGGGGCGACTACCACGGCAAGGGGCGCCGTCGCGCGCTGATCCTGGTCGGCATCTTCGGCACCGCCCTGCTGTACGGCGACGGGATGATCACGCCGGCCATTTCGGTGCTGTCGGCCGTCGAGGGGATCTCCGTCGCCACGGACGCCTTCGACCCGCTGATCATCCCGATCGCGGTCGCGATCCTCGTCGGGCTCTTCGCGTTCCAGCGGCGCGGCACCGGCGCGGTCGGCGCCGTGTTCGGCCCGATCATGGTGGTCTGGTTCGCCACGCTGGGTGTCCTCGGGCTGGTGAGCATCATCCGGGACCCGTCGGTCCTCGTCGCGTTGAGCCCGACCTACGCCGTCGAGTTCTTCGTCACGAACGGATTCACCGGCGTCCTCGTCCTCGGATCGGTGTTCCTGGTCGTCACCGGCGGAGAGGCCCTCTACGCCGACATGGGTCACTTCGGTCGCACGCCCATCCAGGCGGCCTGGTTCACGGTGGTCCTCCCCGGGCTGCTGCTCAACTACTTCGGGCAGGGTGCGCTGCTGATCAGCAACCCCGGTGCGGTGGACAACCCCTTCTACCGGCTGGCCCCCGGCTGGGCCACCATCCCGCTGGTGGTGCTGTCCACGGTCGCCACGGTGATCGCGTCACAGGCACTGATCAGCGGCGTGTTCTCGTTGAGCATGCAGGCCGTGCAGATGGGCTACCTGCCGCGTTTGCGCGTGCAGCACACGTCCGAGGAGCAGGAGGGGCAGGTCTACATCCCCGGCATGAACTGGACGCTGATGATCGCGTGCATCGGACTGGTGTTCGGCTTCGGCACCTCGAGCGGGCTGGCGGCGGCGTACGGCGTGGCCGTCACGACCACCATGGTCGTGACGACGATGCTGTTCTACGTGGTGGCTCGCGAGCGGTTCGAGTGGGCCCGCCGACCCACGCTGGCGCTGTGCGGTGCCTTCCTTGTGGTCGACCTGGCGTTCTTCACCGGCAACATCTTCAAGATCCCCGACGGCGGGTGGTTCCCACTGGTCGCCGGCGTGATCGTGTACACCCTGATCACGACCTGGCGCCGCGGCCGCTTCATCGTCGGGGGGCGACTGCGCAAGGGCCTCGTGCCGGTCGAGGGCTTCATCGGGAAGCTGGATCCCGACACGCCACGCGTGCCCGGCACGGCGTACCACCTGACCGCCGACCCCACGCAGATCCCGTCCTCGCTGCTGGTCAACCTCCGGCACAACAACGCGTTGCACGAGCAGATCGTGCTGCTGCACGTCCACGTGTCCGGCCTCGCGCACGTCCCGCGGGCGCAACGGGCCAAGGTCGAGCGGCTCGACAAGGGCTTCTCGCGGGTGACCCTGCGGTACGGGTTCCGCGACCAGATCGACGTGCCGGGCGCGCTTGCCCAGAAGGTGTTCCATCGGCGGGGGTTCGACGACGACGACCTGACCTACGTCGTCGGCCACGAGGACGTCTATGCCACGTCCCGACCCGGCATGCCGCTGTGGCGTGAGCGCCTGTTCGTGGTGATGAACCGCAACGCGACGAATGTCACCCAGCTGTTCAAGCTGCCGCTGGACCGCGTGGTCGAGATCGGCCGGCCGGTCGACATCTGACGTCGGGTCAGAGCTGGGCGAGCACCCTGCCGCCGAGCCGCGCCAGCCCGACCAGGATCGCCAGGCCCGCCAGGGCCTCGCCGCGCAGCGCGCCGTGCGAGCGGTCGATGCGGCGCAGGGCGAGGAAGCCGAGAACCGGCGCGATGAACGCGCCCACCTGCACGAGCGTGAACGCCAGCGACACGATCGCCAACATGCTCATGCGGGCCCGTACGTACACGGGCCGGTGCGTCACCACGGGCCGGGCCGGGACGGCCGTGCGCCGCTCGGGGACCCGTCCCCCGGGCGCGGGCGCCGGGGGGACGGCCGTGCGCCGCTCGGGGACCCGTCCTCCCGGCGCGGGCGCCGGTTGCGGGGCGTCGGACCCCCGGCGCCTGCGCACCCAGCCGCCGAGGCCGGACGGTGCCGCCGGTTCCGGAGTGGAATCGGGCACGGCGCGCCGGGTCGCCGGTGCAGGCGCCGGCAGGACGTCGGTCGGGCGCCCACCGGCACCGTCGATCGCCGCGTCCAGGGCGTCAAGGAGGGCGTCGAGCGAGGCGTAGCGCTCGTCCGGCTCCTTGGCGGTCGCCGTCGTCACCACATGGTCGATGGCGGGGGTGACGTCCGGGCGCAGGCTGCTGGGTGGCGGGACGTGCTCCCTGGCGTGGCGGAGCGCGGCGGCCATCGGCACCTCGGCAGGCAGCGGCGTCCGTCCCGTCAACGCCTCGAAGGCGACGATCCCCAGCGAGTACTGGTCGCTGGCCCACGTCGCAGCCTGGCCGAGCACGACCTCCGGCGCCATGTACTGCACGCTGCCGAGCATCGTGCCGACTGGGGTGAGCCTGGTCGAGTCGAGGGCACGGGCGATGCCGAAGTCGGCCACCCTGACGTGCCCCGAGGCGTCATGCAGCAGGTTCTCGGGCTTGACGTCGCGGTGGACGAGCCCGACGGCGTGGACGGCGCCGAGCCCGCCGCACGCCTCGACGAGGAAGGCCAGCAGCTCCGTGGGCTCCAGCCGGGACCGGTGGTCCAGCACGTCGCGCAGCGACGGCCCGTCGACGAGCTCCATGACGATGAACGGCGTGCCGGCGTGCTCGTCCTGGTCGAGCACCGCCACGACGTTGGGGTGGCGGACCCGCGCGGCGTGGCGGGCCTCAGCACGGAACCGGTCGCGGACCTCGGCGTCCTCCGCCAGGTGCGGGTGGAGCACCTTGACGGCGACGGCGCGGTCAAGCCGCTCATCCCATCCGCGGTACACCGTCCCCATGCCTCCGGACGCGATCCGCGCGGCGACACGGTAGCGCCGCTGCAGCAGCGTCCCCGTCTCGGGTCCCGCACCATGGACCGGCATGTCCACCTCTCATCCGCGTCCGCGCGTGCCACGCCCGGGCCGGCACTCGTACCCAACATGATGCTCGACGTCGATCGCCCCGGCAAAGGGATGGTCGAGGCCGCGAGCGAGAATTTCCCGCTGCAGCGCTACGCCGAGGGCACGTGGGCGTCGTTCGCGGCGATGACCGACGAGCAGAGCGGGCTGCCCGCGGACAGCCTCAAGGCCGACGGCACGCGCAGCGTGCAGACCTCGACCACGAACATCGGCGCATACATGTGGAGCGCGCTGGTGGCCGAGCGGCTGGGCGTCATCGGCCACGGCGAGACGGTCGACCGGCTCGGCAAGACCATGACGACGCTCGAGCGCCTGGAACGCCACGCGCCGAGCGGTCAGTACTTCAACTGGTACGACCACCGCAGGGGGAGAAGCTGACGAGCTGGCCGCCGACCGGCGACCCGCTCGTGCCGCACCTCTCCTCGGTCGACAACGGCTGGCTGGCGGTCGGGTTGCGCGTGGCGAGCCGCGTGCCGGAGCTGCGGGCGCGGGCACAGCGGTTGTTCGACTCGATGGACTTCGGCTTCTACTACCGGCCCGAGATCAACCGGATCCTGTTTCACTTCGCGCCCGACACGGGCGCCGCGCCCTGCTGCTATGACACGATCGCCTCGGAGAGCCGGATCGCCAGCTACATCGGGATCGAGAAGGGCGAGCTCCCGCAGCGCCACTACTACGGCGCGTGGCGCAGCTTCCCCGACAGCTGCGACTGGAACTGGCAGGAGACCAGGCCCGTCGGCTTCCACCGCACGCTGTTCGGCGAGCGCGTCTTCGAGGGCGCATACCCGTACAACGGCACGCGCGTGACGCCGTCGTGGGGCGGCAGCATGTTCGAGGCGCTGATGCCCGCGCTGTTCCTGCCCGAGGAGCGCTGGGGGCCCGGCAGCTGGGGCCCGAACCACCCGCTCACCGTGCGCGCGCAGATCCACCACGGGATGACCGAGGCGGGCTATGGCTACTGGGGCTTCTCGCCGGCCAACGTGCCCGAGGGCGGCTACTCGGTCTACGGGGTCGACGCGATCGGCATGGACCCGAACGGCAACCCGTCCAACGAGGACCGGACGCTGGTCGACCGCGGCTTCGCGGGCTGCCCGGGCCGCGACCCGCAGCCCGACCCGCCGGCGTCCGCGTACACCAACGGCGTCGTGACCCCGGCATGCCGCCTTCCTCGGCCTGCGATGGACGCCAGGTGCGACCCTCGACAACCTGCGCCGGCTCGAGCGCGACTTCCCCGGCATGTACGGCCAGTGGGGCTTCCGCGACTCGGTCAACGTCGACTCGGGCACCGTCTCGGAGTACCACCTCTCGCTCGACCAGGGCATGATCATGGCCGCGATCGGCAACGCGCTCGGCGACGACATGCTGCGCCGTGCGTTCGTCGCCGGCGGCGACAGCGACGACGTGCTCTCGGGTGGCCCCGGCGACGATCGCCTCGACGGCGGCGCCCGCCGACCACCACGAGGGCGGCGAGGGGACCAACCGCTGCCCCGACGCCATCGGGCCCTACGACACCAAGAACGCCTGCGGCTGAGCGCAAATGGTCCCGCACCTTGTGAGCCGGCCCCCGCGATCGCTGTCCGCAGCGTCACCGTCTCCGCGGCGCGCTCGCCACCGCGGTCGCCGGCGCGTTCACCGTCCTCGGAGGCCCCGCGCCGGTCGCCTGGGGCGCGGATCGGCCGGCGCCCGGCGCGCCCGGTCAGACTGCGAACTGGACCGACGGCGAAGGACGGCTTCGGGACCGCCACCGCACTCGCCAGCAAGGTGTGGTTCACGCTCGACGACGGCGAGCTGACCGAGGTCTACTACCCCGACCTCGGAACCCCGAGCGTCCGTGACCTGCAGTTCGCCTTCTCCGAAGGCCGGACGTTCACCGAGCGCGAGCGCGAGGACCGCTACACGAGGTGCAACTCGTGGATCGCCGCAGCCTGACCAACCGGCAGGTCAGCACGGCACGTTCAGGGCGCTGGCGAATCACCAAGACCTACGCGACCGACCCGGCACGCGCCGCCGTGCTCGTCGGCGTCGGCAGGCGACAGTCTCGACCGTGACGACCTGGCGTTCTGGAACCTCGAGGAGCGGTTCGCGGTCGAACCTGGCGACTTCGACGTGTGGGTGTCGGCCAGCTCCGAGGGCGGGCGGAAGGGCAGCTTCACCGTAACCGAGTAACGCGGACCGCCGCGCCGTCCGGCCGAGCTGCCCCGTCCTTGGTGTGGCGGCTCTGTTCAGGCGTCACGCCCACGCCGGAGCGGATACGACCGCGACGGGCGATCGCCGAGAGGCGAGGACGATGCCACCGCGCGGCCGCCCGGCGTGGCCCTCGATCTCGGGGGAGGATCACGTCACCCGTCGCCGCCCGACGCGAACTCACGACAGCCC
>DATHVN010000055.1 GCA_035461305.1 Euzebyales bacterium
CCGGCGAGCCCGTCACGGGTTCGGTCGATGTGTCGGTGGCAGCAGCATGATCGAGCGCCGAAGGCCCGTGGTCACTCATGCCGCCATTTCATGTCAGCCAAGCGTCGCCGCGGCATACACGAGGTGAACGCACGGTGAACGGCGGACTGCCTCGTGATGATCCGGGGGGCCCTGGCGCACCGTCGACCGGTGCGCCCTCAGGACGACGTCTCCGGGGTCGGCGGCTCGACGCGCACGAGCAGGCCCGCCCGCGTCCCGGCGTACACGGCCTCGTCCGACGCCGCCAGCGCGGTGATCCTGCCAAACCCGGACGCCCGCCAGACCTCGAAGCCGGTGGCCAGGTCGAGGCCGTGCGCCCGGCCGTCGACGTCACTGACGACGAGCTGGGCAGCGGTGCCTGCCGCGACCGGCGTCAGGTCCCGCGGCGCGTCGAAGGTCCACCGTGTCGCGCCGTTCTCGATCGCCAGCGCGGTCACGTCCGCGCCGATCACTGCGAGCGTGTCGCGGACCGCGACGATGGTCGGCGGCACCTCGTCGATCCCCGCGACGGCCTCGCACCAGCGCAGCTCGCCGTCGGCGGGGTCGTACGCGCAGACCTCGCCGGCCCGTGACGCGACGGCGACGACGTCGGGCAGGACCGCCAGCGAGTCGAGCCACGGTTCGGTGACCGCGACCTGCCAGCGCGCGCCGGCGGCGGCAGGGCTCCCGGCGTCGGCGCGTGGCCCCTCGGCGTCGACCACCCAGAGCCTGTCGCTGTCGAGCATGGCCACCGTGCCGTCGAGCGCGACGACGGAGGCACCGTTGTCGATCCTGGCGTCTCCGCCGTCGTAGGACCACAGCAGGCGGCCAGTCGCGGCGTCGACCGCCTGCAGCTCCGGTGCGAGGCGACCGACACCCACGCCGTAGATCGTGCCGTCCGAGGTCGCGAGCGTGTTGATCGGCGCCACGATGTCGGACTTCTCCCACAGCAGGACGCCGTCGGCCGTGGCCAGTGCGCGGAACTTCGCCGCACGCAGTGCAACGGCCACGTCGGTGGCCACGACGTCGGTCAGGACACCGACGTCGACCGGCCACGACCACGACGTGGCACCACCCTCAGCATCGACCACGAGCACACGGTGGGGCGCGGAGGCGACCACCGTGTCGTCGATGACCTGCACGTCGTAGACGGGCTCGTCGGCGACGGCACGGTGCCAGCGTGCACCGGCGGCCGCCGGCCTGTCACGCGACTGTGCCACCGAGCCCGCGACGACCGGCCCTGCACGGTCGGTGCTGCGGTCGACGACAGCGAGCCCGCGGTCGCGCACGATGGTCACGAACGCCAGGGTGCTGACGATCCCCGCCAGCACGAGCATCGCCGCCACGGGCCAGCCCAGCGCCGGCCATCCGCGACCCCCCAGGCGCAGCCCCCTGCGGTGACGCTCCCCAGGGACATCGGCGGCGGGCGCGGCCGTGCCGCCCGATGCTTCTGGCTCGTCGGGCCAGGTCACGCCCCCCGAGCGCACACCCCCGCCGGGAGCCGTCGACCGGGACGGGGTCCGCAGCGCAGCGGTGTGGCCCGTCGCGCGGAGCAGGTCGACGCAGGTCGAGTGCCGACCATCGGGCGACTTGGCCATCCCGGCCGTCAACGCACCTGGCAGCGCGCGGTCGTCGGCGTCGGCCGGCGCGGTCGGCGCGACGGCGAACAGGTGCGCGCCGAAGAGGCCGGCTGCGGTGTCCCGGCGGAACGGCGGATGTCCCGTGACGCAGTGGTACAGCGCACAGGCCAGCGCGTACTGGTCGGCTCGCCCGTCGACGGCCTCGCCCCGCAGATGCTCCGGCGACACGTACACGACGTCGTGGACGTCGATGACCGCGCGGTCGATCCGGGCCTGCCGCGCGAGCAGCGTGTCGACGCCGAAGCCGTCGAGCACAGCGACCGGCACGCCACCGGCACCACGTCGGATGCGGATGGTCCGTGGGCTGATCGCCCCGTGGACGACGCCGGCGGCGTGCGCGGCGTCGAGCGCCAGCGCGAGGTCGCGCAGCAGCGCGACGGCGTCGTCGGGCGCGAGCCGGCCGATGTAGCGCACGTGGCGATCAAGGGTAACGCCGTCGACGAGCGCCGTCGCGACGTACGCCCGGTCGTCGTGGTCGCCCGCGTCGGCGATCGGGACCAGTGCGGGATGCGCGACCTTGACGGCGGCGCTGACGCTGCGGATGTACGCCGCGATCGCATCGGCGTCGGGACGGTCGGCGACGCACAACTCGTTGGTGACCCGCAGCGACAGCGGTCGCGACGTCCGACGTCTCTGCCCGTTGCGCACGGCCCGGTAGATCGAGGACACGGTATCGGTCGAGAGCAGCTGCTCCACGCGGTAGCCGGCGAAGCTCGCCCCCACCTCAGTCATCTCTGACGACCTGCCGCGTGAATGGTGCTCTGCCTCCTGCGACATGTCCCGACAGACTCGGAACGGCCTGACGCTTCACCCACCGGATCTTCGGGAGCAGGCGCCCGACGACCTGCCCGGGGTCAGGATACGGCTGCCCCTGCCGCCCTGACCAACAGATCACCGGTGGTGAACTTCTCATTACTAATGGATGTCTCTCTCGTGACCAGTGCGACGCTCGGGTACCCTGCGGCGGCCCAGTTCACGCACGATGGCCGTAGCCATCGAACGTATGTTCGGCTAGGCTTCGGCTCATGGGATGGGACAACCCTCCGGTGCCCTGGCGGGACCTCGTTGAGCAGCTCGGTGACGGCGGTCCACGGCACGGTGACGGGCGCCCCCGCAACGCGCCGCCCACCGCCGATGGCGGGGACAGCCCCGCGTGGTCGCGGCGACGGCTCCCCTACCAGCCCCCTGCGGCGACGCCCACCACCGCCACGGCCACGCTCTACGCCGAGCTCCACTGCCACTCGAACTTCAGCTTCCTCGACGGCGCTTCACACCCTGAGGAGCTTGCCGAGGAGGCCGCACGCCTCGGGCTGGCAGCCTGCGCGTTGACGGACCACAACGGGCTGTACGGCGTCGTCCGCTTCGCCGAGGCAGCGGGGGCGTTGGGGTTGCGGACCGTGTTCGGCGCCGAGCTGTCGATCGGCCAGAGCCGGCCGGGCAACGGCGTTGCCGACCCCGACGGCCGCCACCTGGTGCTCATCGCACGCGACCCCACGGGCTATGCGGCACTGTCACGCGCGATCGGCCTTGCCCAGCTGCGCGGGCGCAAGGGCCGCCCCGTCGTCGACCTCGAGGAGCTGGGCGTGCTGGCCGGCGATCACTGGCTGGTGCTCACCGGCTGCCGCAAGGGCGCCGTCCCGCAGGCACTGGTCGACAGCGGCCCCGATGCCGCCCGACGCGAGCTCGACCACCTGATCGGGATCTTCGGGCGGTGTCACGTCAAGGTCGAGCTGTGGGATCACGGCGACCCCCGCGACACCGCCCGCAACGACGCCATGGCCGACCTGGCCACCCGCTGTGGCGTCGAAGTGGTGGTGACCAACAACGTGCACTACGCCACCCCGCCACGGTGGCGCCTGGCGAGCGCCCAAGCCGCGATCCGCGCCAGGCGCAGCCTCGACGAGCTCGAGGGCTGGCTGCCACCGGCGGGGGCGGCGCACCTGCGCTCCGGTGACGAGCAGGCGGCGCGGTTCGCGCGCTACCCCGGCGCGGTCGAGTGCACGACCGCCCTGGCGGTCTCGTCGTCGTTCAACCTGCGGCTGGTGGCCCCGCGCCTGCCCGACTTCCCCGTGCCGGCTGGGCACACCGAGGCGACGTGGCTGCGGCAGCTGACCATGGAGGGCGCGCTGCGGCGCTACGGCCCACCCAACGGCGAGCGCGTGCCGGGTGCCTACCTGCAGATCGAGCGCGAACTGGCCACGATCACCGAGCTCGGCTTCCCCGGCTACTTCCTCATCGTGTGGGACATCGTCGAGTTCTGCCGGCGGGCCAACATCTACTGCCAGGGCCGCGGGTCCGCCGCGAACTCGGCGGTGTGCTACGCGCTGGGCATCACCAAGGCCGATCCCGTCGCGCTGGAGCTGCTGTTCGAGCGCTTCCTGTCACCGGCCCGCGACGGTCCCCCCGACATCGACCTGGACATCGAGAGCGGCAGGCGCGAGGAGGTCATCCAGTACGTCTACGACCGCTACGGCCGCCACCACGCCGCACAGGTCGCCAACGTCATCACCTACCGGCCGCGGTCGGCGGTCCGCGACGCCGGCAGGGCACTGGGCTTCTCTCCCGGACAGCTGGACCGCTGGGCGCGGCGGCTCGACGGCTGGGGCCCGCTGCGCGAGGTCGTCCCGCCCGCGAACGGAGCTGGCGGCGGACAGGGAACGGGGGCGAGGACGGCCCTGGCTGACCCTGACGCCGTCCCAGAGCCGGTCGTCGACCTGGCGGCACAGCTCGAGGGCTTCCCCCGCCATCTCGGCATCCACTCCGGCGGCATGGTGATCTGTGACCGGCCGGTGATCGACGTCTGTCCCGTCGAGTGGGCCACCATGCCCGACCGCAGCGTGCTGCAGTGGGACAAGGACGACTGTGCCGCCATCGGCCTGGTCAAGTTCGACCTGCTGGGGCTCGGCATGCTCGAGGTGCTCCACCGCACGGTCGACCTGGTCGCGGCACACCAGCAGACGGCGATCGACCTGGCCCAGATCCCCCAGGAGGACGCCGTCTACCGCATGCTGTCGCGGGCCGACTCGATCGGGATCTTCCAGGTCGAGAGCCGGGCGCAGATGGCGACCCTGCCGCGGCTGAAGCCCCGGAAGTTCTACGACCTGGTGGTCGAGGTCGCCCTGATCCGTCCCGGGCCGATCCAGGGCGGGTCGGTGCACCCGTTCATCCGCCGCCGCAACGAGCAGGAACCGGTCACCTACCTGCACCCGCTGCTCGCCAGGCCACTGCACAAGACCCTCGGCGTGCCGCTGTTCCAGGAGCAGATGATGGAGATCGCGGTCGAGGTTGCCGGGTTCACCGCCGCGGAGGCCGACGAGCTGCGTCAGGCCATGGGCGCCAAGCGCAGCCACCAGCGCATGGAGCGGCTGCGGGAGCGCTTCTACGCGGGCATGGCGACCCGCGGGATCACCGGGGAGATCGCGGACGCGATCTACGACAAGCTGCTGGCGTTCGCCAACTTCGGCTTCCCTGAGAGCCACTCGGTCAGCTTCGCATACCTCGTCTACGCCTCAGCGTGGCTCAAGCTGCACCATCCCGCGGCGTTCCTGGCCGCACTGCTCAACTCCCAGCCCATGGGGTTCTGGGCGGCGCAGACGCTGATCGCCGACGCCCAGCGCCACGGCGTGGTGGTGCGAGGCCCCGATGTGCACGCCAGCGCCGCACAGTCGACCCTCGAGCCTCTCGACCCCCCACTCCAACACCAAGCCGCCGACACGTCCCCACAGCACGACGGCACCGAACCTGGGGACGCGCCCCAACACCAAACCGCCGACACGTCCCCACAACACGACGGCACCGAACCTGGGGACGCGCCCCAACACCAAGCCGCCGACACGTCCCCACAACAGGACGGCACCGCGCGGATCCCCGCGGACCAGCTGGCCGAACGTGACCCGGCCGACCAACGCCTGGCGGTGCGCCTGGGACTGTCGCAGGTGCGCACCATCGGCGACGACCTGGCCGAGCGTCTCGCCGCCGGCGCCCCCTACGACGACCTCGAGGCGCTGGTGCGCCACGCCCGCCCGACGACCACCCAGGCCGAGGCGCTGGCCACCGCGGGGGCGCTGGCGCCGCTCGTGGCCGACCGGCGACGCGCATTGTGGGCCGCCGGCGCAGCCGCGCGCGCCAGCCCCGACCAGCTGGAGCGCACCACCACCGGCACCGCCGCGCCCGAGCTGGACCCGATGACCCTGTTCGACGAGGTCGGCGCCGACCTGTGGGCGACGGGGGTCACGACCCGCACGGCGCCGATGCAGTTCGTCCGCGACCGCCTGCGCGCGGCCCGGGTGCTGACCGCCGCCGACCTCGACACCGCCGAGCCCGACCGCACGGTGGCGGTCGGCGGTGTGGTCACGCATCGCCAGCGCCCCGCCACCGCCGGTGGCATCACCTTCGTGAACCTCGAGGACGAGACCGGACTGGTCAACGTGATCTGTCCGCACGCCGTCTGGACGCGGTACCGGACGGTCGCGCGGACGAGCCCCGCGCTGGTCGTCCACGGCCGCCTCGAACGCGCCGAGGGGGTCGTCAACGTGGTCGCCGCCCGCCTCGAACGCCTGGACCTGCACCTGGGCACCGCGCGGTCCCGGGACTTCCGCTGACCACCGGCACCTGCGAACGCAGCGCACACCGCGAACGGCAGTCGCGAGCCGGTCGCCGTCTAGGCTGGGCAGCTGTGCTGACGCAACCGCTGTCGTTCGACGCCCTCCAGGCGACCCTGACCGAACGGGTCACGTCTCACCTGTCACCACACGGGACGCTCGTCGTGCTGCCATCACTGAGCTTCCCGGCCGCCGAGCTGGCGAAGATCACCGCGATCGAGCGCTACGAGGAACGCCTGCTGCATCTGCTGCTGCGCCTGCGCGAGCCGACGTCGCGCGTCGTCTACGTCACCTCGCTGCCGATCAATCACGAGATCATCGACTACTACCTGCACTTCCTGCCCGACCCCGACGACGCGCGACAGCGGCTGACGCTGATCCACCTCGGGCACTTCTCCGGTCAGGGTCTGGCCGGCGAGCTCGCCGACGACCCCGACGCGCTCACGCGGGTGCGAGACGCACTGGCCGGCCACGACGACCGCGCGGTGATCCTGCCGTTCAACGTCACGGCCGCGGAGCGCCGCGTGGCGGTCGCGCTGGGCGTGCCGCTGTACGCCGTCCATCCGGACCTGGTGTCTCTGGGCTCCAAGAGCGGGTCACGGCGCGCGGCACGCGCGGTCGGCGTCCCGGTCCTGCCGGGGGTGGAGGACCTGTGGTCGACGCGCGAGATCAGCGAGGCCGTCGACCACCTGCGCCGGGAGCGGCCCGACGTCCACGCGGTCGTCGTGAAGCTGAACAACGGCTTCTCCGGTCAGGGCAACGCGATGGTCATGTGGGACCACGTCTGGGCCGACCTCGCGGACCGCGAGACCGTGTTCTGTGCCGCCGACGAGACCTGGGCGTCGTTCACCGCCAAGATCGAGCGCGAAGGAGCGATCGTCGAGCAGCTCGTGACGCAGCGGACCGCATCGCCGAGTGCGCAGGCGTGGATCACGCCGGCGAAGCGCCTCGAGATCGTCTCGACCCACGACCAGCTCCTGGGCGGCCCTGGTGGCCAGGTCTACCTGGGTTGCCGGTACCCGGCCAACCCGGCCTACCGCTCCGAGATCATCGCGCACACGACCGCCGTCGGCCGGTACCTGGCCGACGCAGGCGTGGTCGGTCCATTCGCCCTCGACTTCACGGTGGTGGACGGGGTCGAGCCCCGCGTCTGCCTGTCGGAGATCAACCTGCGCCTCGGTGGCACGACCCACCCGTTCGGCATGGCCTGCCTGGCGATGGGCGCCGGTGTGGATCCCGCCGCCGACGGGCTGCACACGGAGCACGGCACGCGGGTCTACGTGGCAAGTGACAACCTCAAGGACCCAAGGCTGATCGGGACCTCACCCGCGGGGGTCATCGCGCAGGTTCGTGACGCCGGACTGACGTTCGACCACACGACCCACTGCGGCGTCACGCTGCACATGCTGGGAGCGCTCGAAGACTACGGGAAGCTGGGTGCCGTCGCCATCGCACGGTCCCACGACGAGGCTGCCGCGCTGTTCTCCGAGCTGAGCGCTCTGCTGGGGTGAGCCGCGGCCCCGGGCAGACCCGTCAGTGGGCGCGGTCGGTGAGCGCACGGTAGAACGCCCGCGGGTTGTGGATCCACTTGAAGACGTGGATCGGATCCCCGGTCGGCGCCTTGGTCAGCACCGTGCCGTAGTTGAGCTGTCGACCGAGTGGGTCCTGTCGGAACACGATGCCCTGCCGGAACACCGGCTTGATCGCCGCCCGCTTGATGATCATCGACTCGTACTCGAACACCCGTCGGTTCGTCGCGACGAGCACCGTGCGGGACCACCGCAGCACCCGCAGGACCAGCCAACCGACCGCGCCGAGCACGACCCACACGAACAGGTCGACCATCGCTCCGGCGCCAGTGAGGGTGACCATGAACCCGGCGAGCAGGAAGACCGCGAACGCGATCAGCGCCGGGCCCACCAGCACCACCGGGTGCCTGCGGTCGATGTAGTGGACCTCCTCGCCACGCAGCAGGTACCCGGACACGTTGGGCAGTGGGAAGATCGACGCGCGCGGGCGCAGCGTCGCGAGCTCCGTGTCGCGCTCGCTCACGGTCGCTGTCCGGTACGTGCGCCGCCGGCCGTCTTCTACCCTCGTCGGCTGGCGGACTGGTACGGATGTCGCACGAGCTCGGTTCCTTGCTGCCGGCTGCGGCCCCGCGCTGGGGACGATGTCGACGCAACGACGGTCTTGCGGTACTACGCAGGCACTACTCATCGAGCAACCGCATCGTAGCGGCCCCTCGGTCGACAGCGAAGGACCCCACCCGCCCGAGCAGACGTCTGCCTCAGTCGTCGGGCGAGTCCCAGTCTGTCACGTCGCGGCCGGCCTCACGGGCCAGGATGTCGAGCGCCGCGGTGGCACCGGCGCCGGCGGAGATGACCGCCTGGCTGCGGGTCGGGCGGGCGACGCGTCCGACGGCGTAGAGCCCATCGACGCTCGTGGCGTACTCGGTGTCGACGACGACCCGTCCGTCAGCACGCTCGGCTCCCGCGGCCTCGCCGAGGCGCTGGGCGGACTTGCCGCCCGCCAGGACCACGTAGTCGCTGCGGTCGGGCTCGTCGTCCTCGACCGTCACCGCGAAGCCGTCGTCGTCGGCGTCGATTCCAGTGACCGCGCGGCTGACGATCTCGGCGCCCGCGTCGACGACCTGGGCGCGTGCCAGCTCCTGGAAGTCGCTGCCGCGGATCTCATCGATGCCCAGGTAGTTGTGGAGCAGGGCGTAGTGCATCGCCGTCTCGTCCTGTGCGTAGACGACCACGTCGTGGTCACCGCGCGCCAGGAACAGTGCGGCGCTGAGCCCTGCCGGGCCGTCTCCGACCACGATCACCCGTGCCATCTGCTTGTCCTCCCCGCTCGCCCGATGTGATCCGTCATACCGTAGAGCCTGCTGCCGGTGCGAGCGCACCTATTCCCCACCCACGGCGGGCGGCGCGTGCACCACACCGAGGGCCGTCGTTCCCGGCCGGACGCCGCGGTCCATCTGCGCCCGGCGTCACTGTGGATCGCCCGACGAGCGACATCGACATCGTGGCCCGGACGAGGCATCGCACCTGCGCCCGGTCCTCCCGCAGATCGTCAGCGCGCTGGGGCGCACAGTGGACGACGAGCGGGCTCACCTGCGCCCGGTCCTCCCGCAGATCGTCAGCACGCTGGGGCGCACGGTGGACGACGAGCGGGCTCGAGCAGGCCGTGGCCGGGCACGACGCCGCAACGATCCATGCTGGTGGCGGCATCGCGCTGCCGCAGCTGACCATGTGGACCTGCCACGCTCGAGGACGCGCGGCGGCCGCGGCTGGCCACCGCCCGCCACATCGAGCCGGCCTGGCGTGGCGGCGCCTCGGCTGGCCAGGCGGTGGGGACGCCTGACCCTGGCAGGTCGCAGGTGACTGCCCGACGGCGGGCGGGCCCCCTGCTCGTCCTCAGGCCGCGGAGCCCCCATCGTGCGTGCCGTGCTCGGGCGCGAGCACGAGGTCGTACTCCAGGGTGTGGTAGGGAATGTCGGGCTGCGTCCCGTCCGGCGCGGTCGTGCCCGCCTCGTGCCGGTCGAACGTGGCGATCAGCTGGCTGCGCACGCCGAAGACGGCGTCGCTGTCGAGGTGCTCGTCGGTGCCGTCGAACACATGCGTGATGAGGCGCTGGTATCCGTCAGCGGTCACCATGAAGTGGACGTGGGCAGGGCGCATCGGCCCACGGCCGGCCGCGGTCAGTAGGTCGCCGACCGGACCGTCATGCGGGATCGGGTAGGCCACGGGCAGCACCGACCAGAACCGCCAGCCACCGCCGTCGTCGGTGAACAGGTGACCGCGTCCCTGCATGTTGTCCAGATCGTCGTACTGCATGTCGTAGAAGCCGTCGTCGTCGGACTGCCAGACCTCGACCCGCGCGCCAGAGACCGGCGTGCCGTCGACCGCCACGACCCGGCCCGACATGTGGCAGGGCTGGCCAACCGCACCGCGTGCAAGGTCCCCACCGAGCTCTATGTGCGGTGAGCCCTCGACGAAGAACGGACCGAACACCGTCGACTCGGTCGTCCCGGGTGGCTTGCGGTTGTTGAGGCCCACGACCAGCATCGACACGCCGAGCACGTCGGACAGCAGCACCCACTCCTGGCGCTGGTCGGTCGTGGTGTACCCCGTCCGGGTCAGGAAGTCGATGCCGGCGAACCACTCCTCCTCCGTGAGCTCGACCTCGCTGATGAACGCGTGGAGGTGGCGCACGAGGCTACGCATGATCTCGCCGAACCGCTCGGAACGGGAGCCGTCGAAGCTGGCCAGGACGGCCGCCGTCAGCCGCTCGTCCGACAGGTCTGGAGCATCGGTCACCACAGGTGTCCTTTCAGCCGTCACCTGCCCGAGACTGTAGGGCCTGCAGGCCGACACATGCATCTGCGAAGCGGACGCCGGGGGCTCCGGCGCGGGGCATCGCAGGCGGGTCCTTCGGACCGCATGGGCCGGGCCGGTCGCCCTCCAGAGCCGGCGGCACCGGGGCGACGCTGGAGGCATGACGACGGCCCAGATCGCGCCCACCGGTCCGTCCGCCATCACGGCGAGCGCGAGCGTGGCGCTGTGGCGCCGCTGGGTCGGCGCCAACGCCGTCGGCGAACTCCTGGGCCTCGGCCTGACCGGCGTGGCAGCCGCCATCGCCATGGTCACGATCGAGCCGCGCTGGCCGCTGGTGGCTGCGGGCGCCGTCGTCGCCACGGGCACGATCGAGGGGACCATCGTCGGCCTCGCGCAGTGGCGGGTGCTGCGTGACCACCTCGACCTGTCCGCGCGGCGCTGGGTGACCGCGACGGTCGTCGGCGCCCTGGCCGCGTGGGCGGCCGGCGTGACACCGTCACTGGTGCTCGCGGACGCCGACGGCGTCGGCGTCGAACCGACGCTGGCGATGCAGCTGGGGCTGGCAGCGGCACTCGGGCTGGTGGCCGGGCCCGTGCTGGGCGGGCCACAGGCGGTTGCGCTGCGCGGCCTGGTGGACCGGCCGTGGCGGTGGGTCGCCGCGAACGCGGTCGCGTGGGCGTGCGCGCTGCCCGTGACGTTCCTGGCGCCCGCGCTCGCGCCCGCCGGCTCCGGGGCACCCGTGCTCGCCGCGGGGTTCGCCGTCGGCGCCTTCGCCGCGGGCGCGGTCGCCGGCGCCGTGCACGGCGTCGTGGTGGTGTCGATGGCCGGCGGGCGGGGCGTGGAGGTGATCAACCCCGTGATGCATCGGCTGCTGCGCTCCTGCGCCGGACGCCTCCTTCCCGGCCTCGTGCTGCTCGAGCTCACAGGCCGGCGCTCCGGTCGCCCGGTCAGGATCGTCGCCGGTCACGTGCGCGACGACGGGTCGGAGATCGTCGTCGCGGGCGCCGCCGACACGAAGCGCTGGTGGCGCAACCTCATCGACCCCCGTCCCGTGACCTTGTGGACGGGGGGTGTCCGGCGCCGCGGCGTCGGACGTGTGGTGACCGACGAGGCAGATCTGTCCCGTACGCTCGGGGCCTGGCACGCGACGCGTGCGAGGAGCAGACCGACAGTGGCCGACGTCAGCGCCGGACGGACGGCCGTGGTCATCATCGAGGTCGGCCGGGAGGAGTGATCATGGAGCGCATCGCAGTCGGCGTCGACGGATCCCGGGCCGCCGATCGCGCCCTGCACTGGGCGGTGCGGGAGGCCGAACTGCACGAGGCTGCGATCGACCTGGTGCACGCCTACGTCATGCACCCCTACGCGAGCCTGTTCGGCGACACCGACCGCAACCTCGCCGAGGCGCGGCTCGACAAGGTGATCGAGCGCAACCGGGCGCTGCTGGACCGCGTGACGTGGTCGTCGACGATGGTCGACACGGCCGGCGCCGCCGCGGCCGCACTGGTGGACGCCGCCAAGGATGCGGACCTCGTCGTCGTTGGGTCGCGTGGCGCCGGCGGGTTCGCACGGCTGACGCTCGGATCGACGGCCTACCGGACCGCCGCCCATGCGCCCGCGCCGGTCGCGGTCATCGCTGGCGACGACACCGGAGCCGACGGCGACCGGTCGATCGTGGTGGGCATCGACGACGCTCCCGTGTCCCGGCGGGCGCTGCGGTGGGCGCTCGAGGAGGCCGCGTGCCGCTCGACCTCCGTGACCGTCGTGCACGGCTACCTGCTTCCGATCGACATGGCGCCGGCGGCGGCCCTGGACCAGGGCCGGTTCGAGCGGGCGTGCGCCCAGGCTCGCGACGCCGCGGCAGACCTCATCGATCGCGTGGTCGGCGCCGCGCGGATTCCCCCGGGGGTGGAGGTGTCCAAGGTCGTCGATGCGGGGACCCCGGCCGGCACCCTGCTCGACCACGCGGAGAACCGGCTGCTGGTCGTGGGCACCCGCGGGCAGGGCGCGTTCAGCCGTGCGGTGTTCGGCTCGGTCAGCCAGCAGGTGGTCCACCATGCCGACCACCCGGTGGTCGTCGTGCCCTGAGGCGCCGCGGGACTGCACGTGACGGAGCACCGGTCCGCCGAGGGTTTCGGCGGCCTCGCCGGTGGCCGACAGGTCGAAGACGAACCCGAACGGACGAAGCCCCTACGATGCGTCAGGACTGACGGATCCACAGGTGGACGCTCTCGGGCTGCAGGGTGTGGTGGACGACCGCGCGCAGCTCCGACGTCACGACGGCGAGGTCGGTCTGGTTGCGCAGACCACGCGCGAACCGCTCGACCTCGGCGTCCGCATCGAATCGGCGACGGTTGAACCGTCGGTCGACGGCACGCCGCACCCGCTGCCGCACTGGCCGGAACAACCCGGCCACCAGCAGGGTCGACGCCGCGACCGCCAGATCGCTCTCTGGCGATACCACGAGGGTCAGCAGCGCCGTCGCTGCCGCGTACGTCCCGGCGAGCACCGCGACCATGACCGCGTAGGAGACGGTGCGGCTGACGATGCGGTCGATCTCGTAGAGGCGGTGGCGCAGGATCGCCACCATGAACCCGAGAGGGACGATCGCGTAGGCAGCCAGCGTCAGGTACCAGGCCTCCTCCCGGCCCAGTCCGGACCCGGCCATGCCGATGATCGCCGCGACGACCACGAAGCCCAGCGACGCCAGCACCCAGCGGTACTGCCGGCGCAGGCTCGCGTGCGATGCACGGTAGCGCTGCATCAGGCCCCCCAACGCGACCAGTACCGCGACCCCCGCCACGAGCAGGAGGACATCCTCGCTCACGGCGCGAGGAACGAACGCCAGCGGCAGGGGGCTCGGCAGCACGGCCTGCGCGTCGCTCACCCCCACGTGTGTCGTGAACAGCTGGAGGAAGGTCGCCGCCCCCGCGATCGTCAGCACGACGCGACCGGTGCGGGCCTGCCGCGCCGTCTGCGCGCGCAGGCCGTCGGGGAAGACGACGAGCAGTGCGGCGACCAGCAGCCACAGCAGCGCACCCTCCATGACGTCGAGCAACCACACGAACCACGCGTCGCCCGCGCGGATGGCCACGACGCCCGCCTCGCTGGAAAAGGCGAACCCGAACGCGGCGCCCAGCAGGCACAGCAGCCAGCCGACCACGTGCCAGTCGCGGCGTGCCAGCAACACGATGCCGGGCACGAGATAGGCGGCCGGCGCGAGCGAGGCGTACGGCAGGAAGCCCCCATCCTCCGTGGCGCGCTGATGGGCCAGCACACGGATCCAGATGAGCACACCGATGAGGCCGGCGAGTGCCGCGACGCGCAGCACCGTCCGCCACCGGGGTGCTGGCGCACCGGCATCGACGTTGGTCATCGACGTCGATCCTGCCCTGGCGGCGTTACGGCTTCGCTACGGATCACCAACCCGCCTCGACGGTGGCTCACGGCGTCACCATGCCGGCCGAAGCTCGGCCACTGGACGGTTCTCGCCGGGTCACCATCGGCGCACACGGTGCGTGAGACGGGTGTCGACTTCGGGCACGTTCCGGTAAGACAAACGCGATGTCGCGCCCTCACCGTGGGAGCGCAGCTGATGACGTCACGAGTACAGACGGACCTTCGGATCAGCCAACCGGCTGGACCCCCGATGCTCGTCGGTGTCGTGACGTGGTTGACGTCGGACCTGATGCTGTTCGGCGCCCTCTTCGCCGCCTACTTCTTCCTCCGGTCCCGCACCGCGGTGTGGCCGCCGAACGACGTGAGCTCGATGTCGTCCAACGAGCCCGCGGCGCGCTCGTGATCGCCGACTACAGCTGCGCCCAGGGTCGCGTGACCAACGCACTGATCCACGCCGCGCTCACCCGGGTGCGATCGGCCCATCGCGACGTGCCGGTCGCGGTCTTCCACAACGACCTGCCAGCAACGACTGGGCGGCGTTGTTCGACCGGCTGCGCGGCTCACTCCTACCCGCGCGTGGCGGGCGGCCCGATCACACCGCTGGCCTCGGCGACGTCGTTCTACGAACCGGTCTTCCCACCTCACGTCGTCGATCTGGGCATGAGCTTGACGGCAGCGCAGTGGCTGGCACGGTCCGGACCAGCCGGCACGGGCACCGCGCTGTACTTCGACCAGCTCGACGGGGCCCCGCTGGCACAGATGGCTGCACATGCACACGCGGACTGGACCCGGTTCCTCCAGCCGCGCCGACGAGCTCATGCCTCGCGGTCGGCTCGTCGTCGATCTGATGTGCGTCCCGGCAGGAGGCAGGGCCGCAGGACACGACCTGCGGCGTGTCGTGGACGACGTCTGCAGCGCGCTGGCCGATGAGGGCCACCTCGACGCCAACCGCCGTGACGGATACGTCGTCCCGGTCTACGAGCGGTCGGTCGAGGAGCTGCGACGACCGTTCGAGCATGAGGTCGGCCGGCGCGTCCACCTCGAGCAGCTCACCACCCCGCCGTGTGCCGAATCCGATCGCCGAGCGGTGCCGCGCCGACGGGGACGCCGAGACCTTCGCCGAGAGTTCACGGCGTTCTTCCGCGCCTGGAGCGAACCAACGCTGCGGGAGGTGCTCGCGCTCGACGAGGATGTCGTCGACCAGCTGTACCGGCGTGTAGTCGCGCGTGCGACCGATGCCGACCGGTTCAGCTTCGAGGTCACGACGGCGACGCTGATCGCCCCACCGCAGCGATTCACCCGGATCGCGTGGTCGCCCTCCCTCAGCCGACGGTCGTGTGCTCCTCGACAACGACCATGCCGGTGCGCTCGAGGTCAGACGAGCGCGGCTGGCCAATCGTTTGCGATGGCCGTGGCACGCCTAGGTGGCTGGTGTCTTTCGCGTGGTAGGTCGGTTCTGACGCGGTGGTCTGCGAGAATCACAGTGGCGTGGTTCTGGTGGAGGTCGCGGTGTGACGTTGGGGACGGTCGAGCGGCAGGGCGATCTGCTGGATGATGTGA
>DATHVN010000056.1 GCA_035461305.1 Euzebyales bacterium
CGCGGCGTCGGTAGCGGTGGCATGCAACGTATGGGACCCGTCGGCGGCCTCGGTCGTGTCCCAGGGCACCGACCAACCGTCGCCGCCGTCACCGTCGACGCCCAGGCTCGTGGCGCCATCGAAGAACTCGACCTGCGTCACCTCTTGTCCCCCGCCGCCTTGTCCCCCGCCTCCCGTCGCCTGGCAGGCGCTACCGATGGTGTGCGTGTCGACCACCCCGTCGCGCATGGAGCGGAACTCGAAGGTGATCCCGGCGGTGCAGGCGGCGGCGGTCATCGCGCCGTAGTCGGCATTGTAGAAGAACCGGCTCTCGGGCAGGAACGACGACGGGGTGCTGCTGCGCGACACGCCGCCGAGACCGTTGACGATGTACGGGATGCCACCGACCTGCAGCCGCTCGTAGACGTGGCGATGGCCGGACAGCACCGCGTCGGCGCCCCACGCCTCGTAGGGCCACCTGCTGTCTGAGTCCGACCTCTTCGAGGAATACGGCGGGTAATGCACGACAACGACCTGCCAGGGGGTGGTGGAGGCGGCCAACCCTGCCTTCAGCCAGTCCTGTTGCACCGATCCGGCGCGACGGCCGTCGGGCTCAGTGCGGTGGGTGTTGATGACGAAGAAGTGGACCGGGCCGCGCACGAAGTCGTAGTAGCGCTCGTTGCCGGAGTTCGCCGGGGCCGGGATCCCGTCTCCGGGCAGCGTGTAGTAGGAGAGATACCCGCTCAGGCCGCCACCGGTCTCGATGTCCTCATCTCCCAGCGCGGGAAAGAACCTGTTGGTGGCGGAGCCTGCCCCGTGTCCGCCCTGGTAGTTGCCGATGTAGTTCGAGTAGAACTGCCCGACGTTGGTGTCGTGGCTTCCCCCATAGCTGTTGTCCCCGACGGTCACGATGAACTCCGGGGACAGCCCGTCGAGCATCGAAGCCACCGCCGCCTCGTTCGACGACGCGTTCCCGAAGTCGCCGATGATCCCGAAGCGCGTCGCCTCCGCGCCCGACGACCCGTCGGTCGCGTCGGCCTGGATGGTCACCGTGCCCGACACCGTGGCCCCCGCGGCGGGACTCGTTATCGCCACGTTCGGGGCCGCATCGGCGCCAGCGGTCGGCGGCGCCGCCCACACCACAAGCGTCACCGCCACAAGCGTCGGCAACGCCAACGGGCCGACACGTGCAGCGCCGACTGAAATCCGGGGCTGCCGTGACTGGCCGCCTGAGTCGCGCCGTCGGGCCCGTCCGAGCATGGGGAGCATCACACGCATCCGAGAACGTGGGCTCTCCCGCAACCGTTCGTCGCGCTCCTCTTCCTCGACGGGTGCCTCCTGTCGCGCCCTGTCTGCGGCGCGTTGGGCCTCGTCTCGGCGTGCACGCTCGACCGCGGCCTCGGCCGCCTCATGGACCTCGAAGTGGTTCATCTCGCCCGCCGTCTGCAGATGCTGGTCGGTCGTACGGTTATGTCGCAACTTGAACCACACACTGCGCAAAGAACCCGCCGCTCGTAGCGTACTCCACCGGCACGCTCATAGGCCAGCGGTTGTTCTGCACTGGCAATTTGCCCTTAAGAAGTGATTTCGGGTGTGCGCTCGCGTCGGTCGCGCAGGGGGCGGCGATCTTCATCAACGTCGTGGGTGCGGCACCGACCAGCTAGCGGGATCCGACAGAACCGTTGCCAGCTGATCGAGTCGACCACCTCCCGGCACAGCGGCTCGAACCCCAGCCGGTGGGGGCACTTGAGAAACGTCGACCGCAGGTACGTCTCGATCGGCACCGACGGGCGACGCAACGTGGAGTGGAAGTGCGCCCGGTACGGCTCGAAGTACACCGCGTCGCCCAGACAGCCGATCCACCGCGGCCAGCTCGGCCTCCAGCCCCGACAGGCCTCCGGCAGCTGTCTCCTACAACGTCGCTGTGTGTCAACCATGCGGAGCACGGTGGCCTCGATCCCCTTCTGCCCAGGGGTCGAGGCCATCTCGTCGATCACCAGCCCACCGCGAAGCACCAGCCGCAGCCAACGACTTCGTTGGGCAAGTGGCGTTTAGGTCTGCAGGTTCGAGCTCTGGATCTGGGTCAGGAACTGGTTGTTCGACCTGGTGGCCTTCATCTTGTCGATCAGCAGCTCGAGCGCAGCGGGGCCCTCGAGTGCCGCCAGCACCCGCCGCAGCTTCCACACAATCGCGAGCTCCTCGCGGTCGAACAGCAGCTCCTCCCTGCGCGTGCCGCTGGCGTCGATGTCGATCGCCGGGAAGATGCGCTTCTGCTCCATCCGGCGATCCAGACGCAGCTCCATGTTGCCGGTGCCCTTGAACTCCTCGAAGATCACCTCGTCCATCTTCGAGCCGGTCTCGATCAGCGCGGTCGCGATGATCGTCAGGCTGCCACCCTCCTCGATGTTGCGCGCGGCCCCGAAGAAGCGCTTGGGTGGGTACAGCGCGGTCGAGTCGACACCACCGGACATGATCCGCCCCGACGCCGGCGCCGACAGGTTGTAGGCACGGGCCAGCCGCGTGATCGAGTCGAGCAGCACGACGACGTCCCCGCCCTGCTCAACCAGCCGCTTGGCGCGCTCCATCGCCAGCTCGGCGATCTGGGTGTGATCGTCGGCGGGCCGGTCGAACGTCGATGCGACGATCTCGCCCTTCACCGACCGCTGCATGTCGGTGACCTCCTCCGGGCGCTCGTCGACGAGCACGACCATGAGGTGGCACTCGGGGTTGTTGGCGACGATCGCCTGACCGAGCTCCTTGAGGATGGTGGTCTTGCCGGCCTTGGGCGGCGACACGATCAGCCCACGCTGTCCCTTGCCGACCGGCGCGACCAGGTCGATGATCCGCATCGAGATCGGCCCGCCCGGCGTCTCCAGGGGGAGGCGCTCGTCGGGGAACAGCGGCGTCATGTCCTTGAAGTCCGGGCGCGTTGGCATGCGGCCGCCGTCGCTCAGGTCGACGCCGTTGACCATGTGCACGAACGCCAGTGCCGGCACCTTGTCGCTGGACCTGTGCTGGCGGATGGGGCCGGAGACGATGTCGCCGCGGCGCAGGCCCATCTTGCGGATCGTGCTCTGCGACACGTACGCGTCGCGGTCGCCCGGCAGGTATGCGGTCGTGCGCAGGAAGCCGTACCCCTCCGGCAGCACGTCGAGCACGCCGGTGCGGACCTCGCCCGTCTCACCGATGTCGTCGTCGCGGGACTGCTGCTGGCCACGGACGTCGTCGGTGCCCGCGCCACCACGGTTGCGGCGGCGCTCCCGTCGGCTGCGGCGGCGTCGGCGCTGGCCGTCGTCCTCACCGTCGTCCCCGTGCTGACGGTCGGTGTCGTCATCGCCGTCATCGGAGGCGCGGTCGTCGCGATCGAGCTGGAGCTGCTCGCCGTTGTCGCGACCGTCACCGCGCGCGTCGTCGGCATCTGTGTCGGGCACGCTGCCGTTGGCCATCTCGGAGCGGCGGTGGGGGTCGGCCTGCCGGTTGGCCTCCTTGACGATCGCGTCGATCAGGTCGGCCTTGCGCAGGCGCTGGTATCCACGCATGCGCAACTCGGCCGCCATGGTGCGCAGCTCGGGCAGTTGCTTGCGTGCGAGGACGTTGGGGTCCATCCCTGTGGCTCCTGTCGTAGGACAGTGAGGGTGCTGGATCGATGGTTCGTGGCCGCCGGCCACGCCGCGCCAGGGGCGATGCCGTCGTGGAGAACCGGTGGTTGGAAGGTGCGAGGGCGCCGGACGTGCGACGGTGCTGAACCGGCGCACTGCAGGACGCCGAATGCCGCGACGAAAGACGTCAGTGTGGTCGGGCAGCTTCGCTGTGAAGCACGACCCTCGAAGACACCCCGTCGCACATTCAACCAGGAGCTTAACCTGCCTACGGGGGGGTGATCGCCGACCTCGATGCGCGTGCTCGAGTGGGTGATCACCGCGCAGTGTAGCCGGGGTGACGTGCACCGACAAACATCAACGGACGGCGTGTGTCGCCGGCCTGCCGCCACGCGTCGCAGCTGCGATCCGGCCGGGCCCCAGTACCGAGACGCGTCAGGACGTTGCGCCGACGGCGTGGTCGATGCGCGCGCCTGCGCGGTCCCAGGCGGTGCCGCGGACCTGCCAGCCGGCACCCGCGAGCGCGGTGACGCGGTCGACCGCCGCGGGATCGTCGGCGGCCGCGACCACCAGGACCGACGGGCCCGCGCCGGACAGACATGCCGCGTACCGGTCGGCGCGGACGGCGTGGACCAGCCGCCGCGAGCCGGCCATCGCGGCGAGGCGCGGCGGCTCGTGCACGGTGTCTCGCATCATGCTGGGGTCCCAGGCCGCCATGCCGGTCAGGCCGGCCAGGACCAGTGCCGTGCCACGCGCGGCGTGCACCATCGTCTGCAGCGCGACCTGCTGCGGCACGAGCCCGCGTGTCACGAAGGTCGACGACCGCTCGGCTGGGATGCACACGAGCGGGCGCAGGCTGCGTGACGGCTCGAACCGGCGCGCCCGCCCGTCACCCGCGACGACGAGGCCGCCGAGCACCGCCGCCGCTGCGTTGTCCGGGTGGCCCTCGAGCTCCGTCGCATGGTCGATCAGATCCTGGTCGCCGACGCGGACGCCGGTCAGCCGCCGCGCGAGCGCCAGACCCGCCACCGCCGCCGCAGCCGATGAGCCCAGGCCGCGCTCGAGCGGGATCTGGTTGTCACACCGCAGGGTGACATCGGGCACGTCGACACCGTGGGACATGCAGAACGCGACCACCGACCGCCAGATCAGGTTGCCGTCGCCGTCGTCGAGGTCGTCGGCGCCCTCCCCCGCTGCGATGATCCGTCGACCGGCGAACGGCACGGCCGTGACGTCGAGCATCAGGTCGATCGCTGCGGCGAGCACGTCGAAGCCAGGACCGAGGTTCGCGCTGCTCGCCGGCACGCGGACCCGCACGGACCTGTCGCTGACCGTCCTGGCCGCCGTGCCGCCTGCCTGCGGCGTCATGCGGTCCCGTCCCAGGCTGCGCGTCACGCCAGACCCAGCTTCGCCGCGACCCGGTGCGGGTCTACCGGCAGGACGTCGGGCTTGGCTGCACCGGCGATCGCCCAGTCGGGGTCCTTGAGGCCGTGGCCGGTCAAGGTGCACACAACGATGGCTCCCTCCGGCAGCTCTCCGGCGTCCGCGAGCTGCAGCAGACCGGCGACGCTCGCGGCCGACGCCATCTCGGCGAACACGCCCTCCCGCGCAAGCCGGCGGTAGGCGCGCAGGATGTCGCGGTCGGTCACCGATCGGATCTGCCCACCGCTGTCGGCCGCCGCCGCGACTGCGCGGTCCCATGAGGCAGGGTTGCCGATGCGGATCGCCGTGGCGATGGTCGTGGGGTCGTCGACCGCCTTGCCACGCACGATCGGCGCGGCGCCTGCGGCCTGGAACCCACACATGCGCGGTGCCGTGGTGATCCGGCCCGCCTCGAGGTACTCACGGTAGCCCTGCCAGTAAGCGGTGATGTTGCCCGCGTTGCCGACCGGAAGGACGTGGACGTCCGGCGAGCCTCCGAGGTAGTCACAGACCTCGAATGCCGCGGTCTTCTGCCCCTCGATGCGGTGGGGGTTGACCGAGTTGACGAGCTCGACCGGGTAGTCGTCGGCGAGCTGCCGGCAGATCTGCAGGGCCGCGTCGAAGTTCCCGTCGAGCTGCACGACCACGGCACCATGCACGAGCGCCTGGGCAAGCTTGCCCAGCGCGACCTTCCCGTTGGGGATGACCACGCCGCAGACCATGCCGGCCTTCGCGGCGTATGCAGCGGCCGCCGCCGACGTGTTGCCCGTCGAGGCGCAGATCACCGCCTTGGCACCCTGCTCCCTGGCCTTCGAGATGGCCATGGTCATGCCCCGGTCCTTGAACGAGCCGGTCGGGTTGCTGCCCTCGAACTTCAGCCACACATCACAGCCGGTCCGCTCCGAAAGCACCCCGGAGTGGATCAGGGGCGTGCCGCCCTCGCGCAGGGTGACCACGGGGGTCGCGTCGGAGACCGGCAGCCACGCCCGGTACTCCTCGATCACACCGCGCCACTGCCCGGTCGTGATCATCGCCTCCATGCCGGCGCTCATCGCCCGCGCCCGCATCCGGACTGTGACGGGCAGCGGCCCTGTCCGCGGTGGGTCGGTCGAAGATCCGGGCACACGCCGCGGGCGGGTCGCCAGCCGGACTGCGAGGCACTCATACCTCGCCTCCCTCGACCCGCAGCACGCTCGTGATGTCGCGTACCGACGCCAGCGACCGCAGCTGGGTGACCGTGCGTTGGACGGCGCGCTCGCGCGCCGCGTGGGTGATGAACACCAACTGCGCGGTCTCGCCCGTGCCCTCCTGCCACACGCTCTTGATCGATACGGCATGCTCGCCGAACACGGATGCGATCTCGGCCAGCACGCCCGGGCGGTCGGAGACCGACAGGCGCAACGAGTACTGCGCGATGAGCTCGTCGAACGGCCGGATCGGACCGGTGCGACGCGTCGTCTGCGCGAGGGGCTGCTCGCCCGACAGCAGCCCGCGCGCCGCCGACACGATGTCACCGACGACGGCACTGCCCGTGGGTTCCGCGCCGGCGCCGCGGCCGTAGAACATCAGATCGTCGACCGCGTCCGCCTCGACGAACACCGCGTTGAACGACTCCCGCACGCTGGCGAGCGGATGGTCCGCCGGGATGAGGCACGGGTGTACGCGCACGCCGATGCGGCCCGCGTCGTCGTCGGCGATGGCCAGCAGCTTGATGACGTAGCCCATGCGGCGGGCGAAGGCGATGTCGCTCGCGGTGACCCGCGTGATGCCCTCGCGGTACACGTCGCCGGCGACGACCCGCGCGTCAAAGGCCAGTGATGCCAGGATCGCCGCCTTGGCGGCGGCGTCGCCGCCATCCACGTCGGCGGTCGGATCCGCCTCGGCGTATCCGAGCCGCTGCGCCTCCGCCAAGGCCTCGTCGAAGGCCATCTCGTGCTCGGTCATCCGGGTCAGGATGTAGTTGGTCGTCCCGTTCAGGATCCCCAGCACGCGCCGCACCCGGTCACCGGCGAGGGACTCGCGCAGGGGTCGGATGATCGGGATGCCACCGGCGACCGCGGCCTCGTACTCCAGCCGGGCGCCCTTGCCGTGTGCGAGGTCGGCCAGCTCCTCGCCGACGGTCGAGATCAGCTCCTTGTTGGCGGTCACGACGGACTTGCCGGCCTCGAGCGCCTCGACGATCAGTGAGCGCGCCGGCTCGATGCCCCCCATGACCTCGACGACGATGTCGACGTCGGGGTCGGTGGTCACGACGTGGGGGTCGTCGGTCAGGTGGTCGATCCGGACGGCACGCTTGCGCGTCGTGTCGCGCACGGCGACGGGACCCAGCGTGACGGGTACACCGACGCGGTTGGCGATCTGGTCGGCGTTGCCGACGAGCAGGCGGGCGACGCCGGAGCCGACCGTGCCACAACCGAGCATGCCGATGGTCAGACCGCCGACGGGCATGGTGTCGGTCGTCATGAGGCGTGGTCCTGCGGTGTGCGCTGGTTGCTGTCCATGCCCACCGAGTCTAGGTCCGCGGGTGCCAGCGGCTGGTCGCGCGACAGCACGTCGTCGATCGTCTCGCGACGCACGAGGAGCTGCGCCTGTCCAGCGGCGACGAGCACCATCGCCGGCCGCGGCAGCCGGTTGTAGTTGCTCGCCATCGCGTGGGTGTAGGCGCCGGTCGCCCCCACGGCCACGAGGTCGCCGGCGGCCAGGTCGGCGGGCAGCTCGACGCCGCGGCCCAGCAGGTCCCCCGACTCGCAGTGCTTGCCGACGACATCGACACGGCGGTTCGCGCTGGGCCGCGGCGGTCCAGCGGCGACGAAGGTGTGGCGGGCCCCGTACAACGCGGGACGCGGGTTGTCGCTCATGCCGCCGTCGACGCTGACGTAGGTCCGGCCGCCGTCGAGCGGCTTGACCGTCCCGATCTCGTACAGGGTCAGGCCGGCGGGGCCCACGATCGCCCGACCTGGCTCGACGGTCAGGCGCAGCGGGGGAAGCCCGTAGCGCCGGATGCCCGACGCGATGGCGGCGCGCAGCGCCGCGGCATGCGCCTCGACGGTGACTGGCGACTCGTCGGCGTACGTGATGCCCAGCCCGCCCCCGAGGTTGAGCTCGTCGAGGCGCAGGCCGTGCAGGTCCGCGATCTCGGCCAGGAACGCGGTCATGATGCCAACGGCGCGCTCGTACACCTCGTTGGACAGCAGCTGAGACCCCAGGTGGCAGTGCAGGCCACGCAGCCGCACACCGGGTAGCTTGACCGCGACCTGCACGGCCTCGGCGGCCAGCCCGGTCGACAGTGTGAAGCCGAACTTCGAGTCGTCGTGGCCGGTCCGGATGTAGGCGTGCGTGCTCGTGTCCACGCCCGGGGTGACCCGCAGCAGCACGTCGAAGGTGTGGCCGCGCCGCTCGGCGACGTCCGCCATGCGCTCGAGCTCGGCGAAGCTGTCCGCAACGACCCGGCCGACGCCTGTATGAGCGGCCTGGTCGAGCTCGGCGGTCGACTTGTTGTTGCCGTGCAGGATCAGGTGCTCACCGGGCACGGCCGCGCGCTGGGCGGTCACGAGCTCACCGGCGCTGGCGACGTCGATGCTGAGGCCCTCGCCCGCGGCGAGCTGGAGCACCCCGGTGACGCACAGTGCCTTCGATGCGTACGCGACGCACCAGCCGTCGAACGCCGCGCGCCACGCCCGCATGCGCGCCACAAGCTCGGCGGCGTCGAGCACATACAGCGGTGTGCCGTACCGCGCGGCGAGATCGTCGACGGCGATCCCACCGACGGACGTCAGCCAGCCGTCGGAGAACGTCGCGCCCGAGGGGAACACGCGCGCAGGCGGCGCGGCGTCCCCACGCATCGGGTCGATCGCCATCACAGGTCCTTGCCGGTCGCGGTCCGTGCGCTCGCCGCCCGCCGACGGCGTCCGCGCGGCGGACTAGAGCTTGTGGTCGAAGACGTCCGTCGCCGCTTCCTTGGCGCGCTGCATGGGTCCGCGGCCGTTCCACCGGTCGGCCTCGAGCTGCTCGGAGACCGTCAGGTCGTCGGCGAAGTGCTCGTCGAGCTCGGCGGTCAGCGACCGATCGAACAGGATGAGGTTGCACTCGTCGTTCAGCCGCATCGAGCGCTGGTCGAGGTTGCCCGACCCCACCGTTGCCACGCAGCCGTCGACGGTCATCACCTTCGCGTGCAGCATCGAGCGCTGGTAGTTCCAGATGTTGATCCCCGCGTCGAGCAGCGGCTCGAACTCCTTCTCTCCCGCCAGCTGCACGACGCGCTTGTCGGCGTGCCGACCGGGCAGCAGCAGGGTGATGTCGACACCACGCTGCGCAGCGCTGATCAGACGGGCGACGGTCTGCTCGTCGGGCACGAAGTAAGCCGTCGTCAGCCGGATCGACTCCTGCGCCTGGTCGATCAGCAGGCCGAACATGGTGTGCAGGTCCGTCCAACCGATCTGCGCCGGGCACCGCAGCACGGTCACGAGCGCGTCGCCTGGATGGTCGTGGGCGACGAACCGGTCCCGGTCGTCGAACAGGGGCTGGCCCGTCTCCCGCCAGTTGGTGATGAACGCCGCCCGCAGCCCGTCGACCGCAGGCCCCTCGACGCGCACATGCGTCTCGCGCCACTCGCCGGGGTGGCGTGCGTCACCCTCCCACTCCTCTGCGATGCCGACGCCACCGGTGAACCCCACCGCGCCGTCGCACACGAGGACCTTGCGGTGGGTGCGGTGATCGACCTCCCAGACCTTCCACGTGGTCGGCGGCCGGTACCACTCACAGTGGCAGCCGGCCTCGTTCATGTCGTCGATCAGGTCGCGGTCGATCGCGGCCGCGCCGATCGCGTCGAGCAGGATCCGGACCCGCAGGCCGGCGCGGGCGCGTTCACACAGCGCGGTAGCGAACTGGCGCGCGATGTCGCCGGTCCAGTACACGTAGGTGAGCACATCGACCGTGCGCTCGGCCTTGCGGATCGCGTTGAGCATCGCTGGGAAGATCCGGTCGCCGTTGCGCAGGATGTCGATGCGGTTGCCGTCGGTCGCCGGCACGCCGAGGCCGCCCTCGACGATCCGCCGCCAGCGTTCGACACCCGCATCCACGTCCGTCACATCCTCTCCGGTGCGCTCACGCCCAGCAGCCCCAGTGCGTTGACCACCGTCTGGCGCGTGGCCACGACCAGCCAGTAGCGCGCCGTGCTCAGCTGTGCGTCGGGGCCGACCACCTGGCACTCCGTGTAGAACCGGTGGAACTGCTCCGCGGTGCGCTCGACGTAGCGGGCGACGCGCTGCGGGGCACGCTCGTCGGCGGCGAGCGCCACGACCTCAGGGTACTCCGACAGGACGCGGATCAACTCCTGTTCGGCACGGGTTTCCAGGAGCCTCAGGTCGGCGTCCATGACGTCGGTGGGCGTGAGGCCGGCCTCGTTGGCCGTGCGCATGATGCCCGCGATGCGGGCGCTCGAGTACTGCACGTAGTAGACGGGGTTCGCGCGGTCGGCCTGGACGACGGCCGCGAGGTCGAAGGCGATCGGCACGTCGCTCGAGTACCGCAGGAACGTGTAGCGCGCCGCGTCGGCGCCTACCTCGTCGAGCAGCTCGTCGAAGGTGACCATCTCCCCCGTGCGCTTGCTCATGCGCACGGGCTGGCCCGCCCGGAACAGATTGACGAACTGGTGCATCACGATCTCGATGCGTTCCCGCCCGTAGCCGAGCGCGTCGGCCACCGCCGCCAGCCGGCCGATGTAGCCGTGGTGGTCCGAACCGAGCACGTAGACCAGGCGGTCGAAGCCCCGGGCGAACTTGTCGGCCATGTAGGCGCAGTCGGCCGCGAAGTACGTGGGCGCGCCGTCGGCCCGGATCAGCACGCGGTCCTTGTCGTCGCCGAAGTCCGTCGTGCGCAGCCAGGTGGCGCCCTCGGCCGTGTAGACGTGGTCACCGAAGGCGGCGATCGCCTTCGCCACCCCGTCGGGGTGGAGCGACCGCTCACCGAAGTACACGTCGAAGTGCACGCCGAGACGGTCGAGCGTGCCGGTGATACGCGCCAGGATCCGCTCGTACGCCGCCTCGCCGAGGCCGTCGGCGCCCCCAGCCTGCTCGATCTCCTTGACAACCTCGGTGATGTAGGTTCCGCGGTAGCCGTCCTCCGGCGGCTCCCTACCCGCGGCGACCGCTGCGACGCTGTCACCGAACAGGCGCATCTGGCGGCCCGCGTCGTTGAAGTAGTACTCGCGCGTGACGTCCCAGCCGACGGCGTCGAACAGGTTCGCCAGCGCGTCGCCGATGACCGCCTGCCGGCCGTGGCCCATGTGTAGCGGCCCGGTCGGGTTGGCCGAGACGAACTCGACGTTGATCCTGCCGGTCACCCGGTGCGATCGGCCCCACTGCTCTCCCGCCTCGACGATCTGCCGGACGATGCCGCCCAGGGCGTCCTGCGCGACGTGGAAGTTGATGAAACCGGGCCCTGCGATATCGACCGACGCGATGCCGTCCATCCCACGCAGCTGCTCGATGATCGCCTCGGCGATCGACCGCGGCGAACGTCCGACCGGCTTGGCCAGCGTCAACGCGATATTGGTCGACCAGTCCCCGTGCTCACGCAGCCTCGGGCGCTCGAACACAGGCTCCCGATCGGGCAGGTCCGCCCGCGCGAGCGCGTCGCGGACCACGGGTGCCAGCTGGTCAGGACCGATCACGTCATGTCACCTTCGTTTCGACCCGCGTACAGACGCGTGACGCGGCGTGGCAATCATAGGGGCGGCCCCGGACCAGAAAGCTCTGAGGCCACGAGCTGCATCAGCTCGATCGGGTCGAACGGCTTTGTGACGTAGTGGTCGACGCCGAGCTCCATGCCGCGTTCGATGTCAGCCTCCATCGCGCGCGCCGACAGCGCGATGATCGGGATCGACCTGGTGGCCTCGTCGCCCTTCATTCGCGCCGCGACCTCCCAGCCGTCGACGCCGGGCAGCATCATGTCGAGCAGGACGACGTCGGGGGCGCGGTCCACCACGGCCTGCAGCGCTTCGGCCCCGTCGACGGCCGTGGCGGCGTCGTGGCCCTCCATCTTGAGGTTGACCACCAGCAGTTCGCGGATCACATGATCGTCCTCGACGACCAGTACTCGGGCCACGCCGTCCCTTGCCTCTCCGATCACCCGCCAGACAGCAGCGGTCGGGCATCGAAGGGGTGATCATCGACCCGACCGTCGCAGCGATGCCCTCGATGCTAGGCTGCCCGTGTCAGAACTGCGAGTCCCCGCCCGCGTAGCTCAGGGGATAGAGCGTCTGCCTCCGGAGCAGAAGGTCGTAGGTTCGAATCCTATCGCGGGCACTTCTCGTCTCACCCCTCGGTCGGCCGCTCCCCCGGCCCGGCCTCGAGGAACGGCTGGTACATCAGCAGCGCCTGGTTCGCCGCGACGAGCTCGTCGGCCACCTCCGCACCGTCCGGATCAATGACCCGCCGTCGGATGACGTTGTGCCGCATGAAGACCCCCGGCCCCTCGTTGGTCATCAGGTGGTCCGCCTCGTACACCTGGTAGCGCATCGGCCACGGCTCGGCCGCCGTCCACGTCCCGTGCAGGTGGGTCGCGCTCAGGCCGAGCCCCAGACGGAACGCCGTCGGCGTGCGGTTCTCGATCTGCAGGTCCAGCACGGGGTACGCACAGGTCGCCCCGCTGCCGAAGGGCTGGCTGCGCCCGTTGTCGGGGAAGACGTCATAGCTGTGCCGCCAGCGCTCGACGACGGTGAGCGGGGTGTGCAGGGTCATCCAGTAGATGAGGTTCGTGAGCTGGCACAGCCCGCCGCCCGTGCCCTGCGTGACCCTGCCGTGGTCGAGCACCATCGCGTCGAGGAAACCGCGGCGCGCCGTCGGGCGACCCACGTGCCACCAGAAGGAGAAGCGACTCCCGGGGTCGAGGACGAGACCGTCGAGGCGATCGAGGGCCAGCGCGAGGTTCACCACCTTGTTCTCCTGGAGCCTGCGCTCGACCCCGGCGAGGTCCCGGAACAACGGGGTGGCGTGCACGGCCACCTCGTGCCCGAAGCCGGCCGGGTCCCGCCTGGTCAGCCGGAGCCCTGGGGTCCTGCGCCACTGCACCTCACGCCGGACCCGCCGCACGGTCGGGCCGAGCAGCCGACGCACCACCGTCTCCATCGCTCTCCCCCGGCAGCACCGCTGTGGACCACGACAGCGTGGCACGACGCCAGGGCCGCGCGGGCCGGTTCAGTCCTGCCGCGTCGCCTCGGTCGAGCGGCGGGCGGCCTCCTCGGGCGGCAGCACCTTGCGCCATCGCTTGGTGCGCAGGGGAGGCACCTCCCCCGCGTCCTCCTTGAGCGCCCGCAGCAGGCTGTAGATCATCAGGTACCCCATGACGAAGAACGGCAGCCCGACGACGATGATCACCTGCTGGAGGGCCTCGAGCCCGCCCGCGCCGGTGGCGCCGAGCA
>DATHVN010000057.1 GCA_035461305.1 Euzebyales bacterium
GTGCGAGCTGGGCAGCAGTGGTGCGATGAACGCCCACGCCTCGTCGCTAATCACATTCCTGTCATCCATACCCCGGGTGTCTACCGCACCAGCGAGTGAACCCCGGCCAACCTCGACCGGTTCGAGAGACAGGCCCTAGTCCCGAGGCGGGTCGTCAGGCGCGAGTCCTCGCGCCTCAGCGACGTAGCCCAGGTTGTTGGCCGCCGTCGACAGGTCCCAGCGCCATGGCAGCCGCCGACCCGAGCACGGCTGGAAGTCTGCAGCGCGACCGGCACGGTGCGGCCGGCGGTGTTGTCGGTGAAGCAGTTGTCCGCGCCCGCCCGACCCGACACCGCCAGGTCGGCGCGGCCGGAGCGGACGACGACGTTGTCGCGGACGGTGGTGCCCGATGCGATCCAGAGGTGCTCGGACAGGTTGGGGGTCACCAGGATTCCGTGCATGGCGTTGCCGACGACGCGGTTGCCTCCATGCGATCGTCGTTCGTGTCCGCGGCGATGATGCCGCGCCGTAGGACGGCCCCGATCTCGAGCGTGGGCACGTCGTCGACCCCGTTGCCATGCACGAGGTTGCCCACGATGTCGACGTGCTCGGGCGGTGGCAGCAGCTCGGTGTCGAGCGTGTTGGGCACGATGCCGGCCACGTTGTGCCGCCACGTCGACGACACGATGTGGAGGTTGCCACCGGCGTTCGTGCCGGAGTAGCCGAGGCCGCTGCGTTCGGCGACCACGTCGCGGATGACGGCGTCGCACGGGTCGCCCTGCCCGATGTGGAAGCCGGCGTCCGCCGAGCCCGCCGCCCACGACTCCTCAAACAGTCCGTCGACCGAGTCGAAGGCGTAGATGCCATACAACCTCGTTGTTGACCGCGGTGACCGCACTGGCCCGGTAGCCGGCGACCCCCGTCCAGAACACGCCGTTGAGCCGGGCGTTGCGCACGGTCAGGTTCTCCACCGCGAGTCCGTCGGCGGTCACGCTCACGGTGTTCGCGCGCTCGAACTCCCCGTCGATGATCACCTCGTTGCGGTCGGTCCCGCGCAGCACCAGCGACGGCGTGTCGACCACACCTCCTCCTGGTAGACGCCCGGACCGACCAGCACGAGATCGCCGGGATCCGCGGCATCGTCCGCGTCCTGGATGGTGTCGTGCGGCTCGGGTACCCGCCGCGTCACGGCGGATGCCGTCCCGACAACCTGCTGCGGCTCGGTCTCGGGGTCGCCCGTGTAGGCGACGTCGCCGACTACGAGCGTCGCGTACATCCCGTCGCCGTCGCGGGTGCCGTGCAGCGTGCAGTAGAAGCGGTAGACGCCCGGATCGTCCACCGTGACGGTCGTCGACGCGCCCACCGGCATGACGTCCGCGCCGTAGGTGTCGGCCGTCGACCACGACCCGTCGACCGTGACCGCGTTGTGCACCGTTCTGCCCAGGTTGCGGAACACGACGTCGGTGCCGACCGGCACGCGTCCATCACGGGTGAAGACGTCGTCGAGCATGCCGATGCGGACCTCACCGGTGTCGTCGGCGCGCCCGCACCAGGCCAGCACGGCGCCGGAGAGCAGCACCAGCACCACGCGCAGTCACATCGCTCTCGCGCCCGTCTCGTCTCGGACCGTCGCCGGCATCTCCGCATCCCGGCGGCGCCTCCCGCAGGTCCGCCACGGTGGCTCCCGCCGAGGCCCGGGTGGACGACGCTGCGTCATACTGCGCAGGGTGCAGAAGCAGGCAGGCTGGGAGCTCGGGGGCCACCGCCGGTCGGCGTGGTGGCGCCGCGCTGCTGTGCTCGTTGGCGGGCTGCCCGACGCCGTCGAGCTGGGCCGGTCGCTGCTGTTCCTGCCGGCACCGCCAGACGGTGTGTGGATCGTCACCGGCGACAGCTGGGGGCCCGGGGGATCCATGCGGGTGCGCCACGTCGATCTCGCCGGCGCCCGGAGGGTGGCTCCGACGCCGGTGCCGGCGGGGACGACGCCGGTTGCAGCGCAGGGTGACCGCGTGCTGCTCGAGGGCGACGACGCGTTGCGCTGGTGGACGCCGTCGACCGGCGACATGCGGCGGATCCCCGGACGGCGCGGGCTGGCCGCTGGCCAGACCACCACCGTCGTGTGTGACGCACGGTGCCGCACGGTCGACGTGCTGCACCGTGACGGCACCCGCGGGGCGCGCCTGCGCATGACCGAGCCGGTGGTGGCGGCCGCCCTCGCGCCCGACGAGCGGGCCATCGCGTTGCTGACCGACTCCGAGCTCGCGACCGCGGCGGTCGTCATCGTCGACCGCGACGCCGGGGCCATGCAGTCCGTCACCAACGGCGTCGCGTCGCGGCTGGCGGCCCGTGGCTGACCTGGAGCCCGAACGGCGCGTGGTTGTTCTTCCCGACGACCACCGGGCGGATCGGGGCGGTCGAGCGGGCCAGCGGCCGGGTCAGCGTGGTCGGCGCCGACGTCGGTCCGTTCGATGCGCTCGCCGCAGCTGCCGCGCGGTGACCGGTTGTGGGCCTGGCAGCACACTCCGGGGAGCCAGGCCCTCACATCAGTGGGTTCGCTCCCCGGAGGCGTCGGCTCGGCGACCGTGGGGAGCCAGATCACCAGATCGGTGTGTTCGCTCCCCAAGGGGACGGTCAGGGCGTGGGCGTGACACCGCCGCCGCGGCTGCGCTGCTGGTAGCGCGCGGCGATGGCCTCCAGCAGCACCTCCGATGGATAGCCGTTCGGCACGTCGCCCAGCCGGGGCGCCAGGGCGGTGAGCAGCTCGGTCCCGAGGGCGTCACGGCGCTG
>DATHVN010000058.1 GCA_035461305.1 Euzebyales bacterium
CGCCGAACCCTGGCGCCTTCACCGCTGCGGACTTGAAGGTGCCCCGGATCTTGTTGACGACCAGCGTGGCGAGGGCCTCGCCCTCGACGTCCTCGGCGATGATCACCAGGGGCTTCCCGGTCTGGGAGACCTTCTCCAGCACCGGCAGGAGCTCCTGCACGCTCGAGATCTTCTTCCCCACGAGGAGGATGTAGGCCTCGTCGAGGACGGCCTCCATCCGGTCCTGGTCGGTGATGAAGTACGGCGAGATGTAGCCCTTGTCGAACTGCATCCCCTCGGTGAACTCGAGCTCCATCCCGAAGGTCTGGGACTCCTCGACCGTGACCACGCCGTCCTTCCCCACCTTCTCGAGGGCCTCGGCGATCTGCTCGCCGATGCTCGGGTCGGCCGCCGAGATCGCCGCCACGTGCGCGATCTCCTCCTTGCCCTCGACCTCGCGGGACTGCTTCTCGATCGCCTCGACGGCTGCCGCCACGCCCTGCTCGATGCCGCGCTTGAGAGCCATCGGGTTGGCGCCGGCCGCGACGTTGCGCAGACCCTCGCGTACCATCGCCTGTGCGAGCACGGTCGCGGTGGTCGTGCCGTCACCGGCGACGTCGTTGGTCTTGGTCGCGACCTCCTTCGCCAGCTGGGCACCCATGTTCTCGTAGGCGTCCTCGAGCTCGATGTCGCGGGCGACCGTCACGCCGTCCTTGGTGATCGTGGGCGAACCCCACTTCTTCTCCAGGACCACGTTCCGGCCCTTGGGGCCGAGCGTGACCTTGACCGCGTCGGCCAGCTTGTTCACGCCGGTCTCGAGCTTGCGGCGGGCGTCCTCGTGGAACTTGATTTGCTTTGCCATGTGCGAATAGCCTCCTTGCGCGCTTGGGTGTGCGTGCGACGGATAGGCGGGCGTTACTCGACCTTGGCGAGGATGTCGCGGGCCGAGAGGATCAGATACTCCTCGCCACCGAGCTTGATCTCGGTGCCGCCATACTTGGAGTACACGACGGTGTCGCCCTCGCTGATGTCCAGTGCGATGCGCTCGCCCTGGTCAGAGATCCGGCCGGGGCCAACGGCGATGACCGTGCCCTGCTGCGGCTTCTCCTTGGCGGTGTCTGGGATGACCAGACCGCTGGCGGTGGTCTCCTCGGCCTCGTTGGCCTGTACGACCACCCGGTCCTCCAGTGGCTTGAGCGCAACCTTTGTCGCGGTCGCCATGCGTCCTCCTTCATGTCATCTGTGGGCTGGCGGACACCAGCCGCTTCACTATGTGGTGGGACGTGCAGCCGGGGGCCGGCTGCCTCAGGATGTGGCTGGCACTCTTGAGAAGTGAGTGCTGACGGAACCCTAGCAACACCCCGCGTCGAGTGCAAGCGTCTCCGGATGACCATCCCGTAAACTTGCGCGCATGACGCTCAAGTTGGGGGATGCGACGGCTCGGGAGCCTCGAGGAAGGGGTCACAGGGCGTGCGGTCACCGCTCCTCCGACGGTACACCCCGCCGTCGTCTTCACTATCCGTAAGGATGTGTTATCATGACTTGACGTGGAGTCGGTGGCCAAACACGTGCTCATCGGCGGTAGGACTGCGGTCGTAGGACTCCCGATGGGCTCGAAGGAGGAACACCGTTGGTAACCGATGAGTACCAGAAGCGGCTCGGGGCGCGCCTGCGAGCGATCCGTCAGCAGCAGGGCCTGACCCTGCAGCAGGTCGAGGAGATGTCCGAGGGCCGTTGGAAGGCCGTCGTGGTGGGTTCCTACGAGCGTGGGGACCGGGCCGTCTCGGTCGCCAAGCTCGCCGAGCTGAGCGACTTCTACAACGTGCCCGTCTCCGAGCTGCTGCCCAAGGAGGAGCTGGCGGGCGCCGCGAATGGCTCGGCGAGCGCCAAGGTCATGCTCGACCTGCGCCAGCTCGCCAGCGATGCCCTGGATCCCGACCTCAAGCCGGTCTCGCGCTTCGCGCACACGATCCAGATGCAGCGCGGCGACTACAACGGCAACGTGCTGACGATCCGTGGTGAGGACCTCCGGGCGCTCTCGGTGATCTATGGCACCGAGCCGGACGAGCTCGTCGGACGACTCGAGGACGAGGGCCTCATCCACCAGCCCCGCCAGTAGACCGGCCGGTCAGCGCAGCGCGAGCAGCCAGCGGCGGCGCTGCGCGAACCCCGCCGCCACGTACGCGCGGATCGCAGGGGTGTTGTCGGCGCGCACATGAAGCGTGACGAACGGCATCCCGGCGTCCAGCAGTCGGGCGGTCAGCGCCGCGATCCCCCGCCGTGCGACGCCGCGACCGCGCCACGCCTCGTCGACGTAGACGCCGGCCAGCTGGGCGCCCCGGCGCCGGCTCTCGATCGAGACGTCGATCTTGGCGACCACCCGTCCGTCGGCCTCGACCACCCAGCTCGTGCCACGGCGGATGCTGTTGGCCACCCGCTGACGCACCGAGGACCGTCCACCCCGCGACAGCGGCGGTCCCATCTGATCCTCGACGTGCAGCCCGCACGCGAACTCGGTCAGCACATCGACGTCCGGCAACGCGGCACGCCGCAGGCCCGCACCGTCAGGGGGGGAGGGAGGCCGGCGGTCGGCGACCATCAGGCGCTGTTCGCGGGCGTAGGGCCGGCGGCGGAACAACCCCGTGCCGGCGTCGTCGACGATGGCGCGGCCGATCTCCAGGTCGCCGACCAGCACGCGCCACCCCGACGAGCGCACTGCGGCGGCCAGCGGACGGGCCGATGCGGGCACGCCGCCGGGCACGATCAGCCCACCCGCACCCACGTAGCAGACCCCCTGGGGCTCCTCGACCGACGGCCACACCGTCATCGCACGGTGCTCCCCGCTATCCAGCGCGTCGAGCAGGAACTGGTGGGCCACGACACCCTCGGCGTGGATGTCCACCCGGCCGAAGTCGTGCTCGAGGCGGTCGGCGAGTCGCGCGACGCCGTCCCGCGGCAGCCGCACGGCCTGCGGATCGTGGGACGCAGCCAGGGTCATGACGTGTGCCTACCGCTGACGCTACATGAGGCACTCATGACGTGTGCCTACCGCTGACGCTCCATGAGGCACTCATGACGCGCGCCAGCCCTGCAGGGTCAGGCCGGGATCGGCCGCCATGTCCAGAGGGGATCGCTCCCCCTTGACGAGGCGGTTCCAGCCGGCGGCGGCGATCATCGCCCCATTATCCGTGCACAGCGACGGAGTGGGAGCGAGAAACCGCAGACCGGCGTCCGCGCACGCCTGCCCCATCCGGGCGCGCAGCCGCGAGTTGGCGGCCACCCCACCGGCGAGCAGGACCTGCTCGACGTCGTGCTCCCGGGCGGCCGCGACCGTCTTGCGGACCGCGACCTCGACCAGCGCCTCCTGGAACGAGGCCGCGATGTCGGGCAGCGGGATCTCCTCGCCGGCCACCTGCCGGCGCCGCAGCTCTCGGATCACCGCGGTCTTCAGGCCCGACATCGAGAAGTCGTACGTACCGTCGTGCAACAGCGCGCGAGGAAAGCTCACCGCAGCCGGATCGCCGTCCTGCGCGAGGCGGTCGATCTCGGGCCCGCCCGGATACGGCAGGCCGATGAAGCGCGCGATCTTGTCGAATGCCTCCCCCGCCGCGTCGTCCAGGGTCGCCCCGAGCGTCGTGAGCCTGCCGTCGGTGTCACCGTGCACCAGGCTGGTGTGCCCGCCGCTCATGATCAGCGCGACCAGGGGCGGCTCGAGCAGACCGAACTGCAGCTGGGCGGCGCACACGTGGCCCTCGAGGTGGTTCACGCCGATGAGCGGGATGTCGTGCGCAAGCGCGAGCGCCTTGGCCGCGGCGACGCCCACCAGGAGCGACCCGATCAGTCCCGGCCCGGCGGTGACCGCGATCGCGTCGACGTCTGTATAGATCGCGCCGGCCTCGACCAGGGCACGATCGAGCGTCGGCAGCAGCAGGTCGACGTGTGCGCGGGCGGCGATCTCGGGGACCACCCCACCGAACGGGCGGTGACGGTCGATCTGCGATCCGATCACGTTCGCGCGCACGGTGACGCCGTCGGCGACGAGCGCGGCCGCCGTCTCGTCGCAGGATGTCTCGATGCCAAGGACCAGCACTTAGTCACGCACCTCGCAAGCTCGCTGCGGTCCCAACGGCCCAGGGCCGCCTCCGGCGGACGACACCATCAGGCTTCCTCGTCGTCGGGGTGGCGCGGCGCCGCACCGTCCAGGCATCCCCGCCCACCGGCTCGCTGGCGCTCGCCCTCACCCGAGAGGGGGTCGCGGGCGCGCAGTAGCCTGCCCAGCTCGGCGCCGTCGATGTCGTGTGCCCACATGATCAGGGCGTCGACCGCATCGTCGTAGTACCGGGGACGCACGCCGACCGGGCGGAACCCGAACCCGGCGTACAGGGCGCGTGCCGCGCTGTTGTCGATGCGGACCTCCAGCGTGGCAGACGCGGCGCCACGCGCCCGGGCCTCGCGGAGCAGCTCGACGAGCAGGCGCGTGGCGACGCCGCGCCGACGCGCCTGCTCGGCCACCGCCATCGTCGTGATGTGCGCCTCGTCGACGAGCACCTGCACGCCCGCGTAGCCGACCACCACCGGCCCCTGGAGGCTGGGACGCACTGCCACCAGGTAGCAGCGCGACACGTGCTCGGCGAGCTCGCGCTCGAAGATCCGGCGGGACCATCCCGCCGTGGCCACCCGCGCCTCGATCGCCAGCACCTGGTCGAGGTGGGCGGCGACGAGTGGCACGATCACGAGATCACGTGCCCGGATGTCGTCGAGCGTCACCGCCGGACCGCCGCTCACGACGCGGGGCCCGGACGGCCGCCGTACAGCGCGCCGCGGTTCTGCCAGGAGATGCGGGCGTCGGCGCTGCGCACGTAGATCGGCCGCAGGTCGTCGGCCTGCTGGGTCTCCTCACGCAGGAACCTGGGCAGCGCGAGCTCGACCAGCGCCCACGCGTTCGGGTAGGCGTTGCCGTGCGAGGCGACCGCCGCGCCAGCTGACTCGAGCAGTGGCGCGACGGTGACGGCGCCGTCGCCGACGCACAGGACGTCCTCGCGGACGGCCTCGATTTCACCGGCCAGCTTCCCCGGCGGTCCCACCCGCAGGTCCGTCACGCGCTGGACGCCACCCAGCGATGGCCGGTAGAAGGCCCAGAACAGCTCCGACCGGCGCGCGTCGATCACGGCGCAGATGAGGCGGTCGCGCCGGACGTAGCGGACCGGGAACGCCAGCAGGTCCAGCGCGTTGAGCCCGACGACCGGCAGGCGGTGCGCGTGCGCGAGCGCCTGCGCGGTCGCGATGCCCACCCGCATCCCGGTGAACAGGCCGGGGCCGAGGCTGACGGCGACGCCGGCGATGCTCGACATCGCGACGTCGGCCTGGTGCAGGCAGAACTCGATCGCCGGCGTGAGGAACTCGGCGTGCGCTCGGCCACGTCCCAGGCTCGCGGATGCGAGCGGCCCCCGTTCGGTGCCCAGGCACACGCTGGACTGCATGGTCGACGTCTCGATGCCCAGGATCAGCATGCGCGGCACCTGCGCGACGCCCGCCGCGCGGCCGTCCCGTCGCTCCGACGTGGGACGGCCGGCGGACCACCTGGGGTGGACATGTGCCTACAGCTCCAGCGCGCCGAGACGGGTGGGTCCGCCGTCACCGCGCCACGGGCCGCAGTCGACGGCGAGGCTGACGATCCTGCGCTTCCAGTCCGCGCCGCGCGGCCGCACGACCACGCGCCGAAGCTCGTCGGCCAGGTCGCTCGGATCGTGGCCGACGACCTCGACGGGCAGCGCTCTGAACTCGATCTCCAGGTGGTCGGGCGGCAGCAGGGGCTGCATCGCGTCGCCCCATTCGATGAAGGTCACGCAGCGGTGCATCTCGTCGAGGCCCAGCTCGGCGGCCTCCTGCAGGGTGTCGAGGCGGTAGACGTCGAGGTGGACGATCGGCACGCGGCCCGCGTACTCCCGACGCAGCAGGAACGTGGGGCTGGTCACCCGCTCGGTGACACCGAGCGCCGCCGCGGCGCCCTGCACGAAACAGGTCTTGCCTGCACCCAGCTCGCCGGTGAGCGAGACGACGTCGCCGGCGCGCAGCGTGCCTGCGACCGTTGCGGCCAGCCGACGCGTGTCGTCGGCGCCGGTGGTCGTCAGCACCAGCTCTCGCTTCACGCCACTCCTGCTCGGGTCGGGCCCGTCAATGGCGGCGATTGTATTCCGGACGCCGCAGCGACCCGCCGCCGGCGGTTGTGGCGGGTCGGCGACACCTCACCGCGCACGTGGATCCGCGGGGAAGCCGGGCATGCCCTCGGCGTGGCGGACCGCCGAGCGGATCGCCGCCGCGACGGCGCGCGCACCGAGCTCGGCGACGAGGTCGAGGCTCGCCTCCACACGCTGGGCGGACAGCAGGAACAGTGCGTCACCGTCGAAGCTGGTGTGCGCCGGGCTGACTGCCCGCGCGATCCCGGTGTGCGCCAGGTCGGCGGCCCGCACCGCGTCGGCCTTGCTGAGCAGTGCGTCGGTGACCAGGCAGCCGATCACCGTGTGCTCCAGCGGCGGTGGCGGCGACATCGGCGCGAGCGGGTAGCGCGGCACGTCGTCGCCGGCCCGGGACCCGGCGAGCACGTCGCCGCGCTCGTCGACCACGTCGCCGAGCGCGTTGACCGCCATCACGGCACCCACGGTCACGCCGCCACCCCGCTCGACCGCCCAGCCCTGGCCGCCCTTGGATCCCCACTCCAGCCCGCCGACCTTGCCGACCGTGCACCCCGCGCCGACGCCGACCGAGCCCTGCGGAGGGTCGTCGGCGCTTGCCGCCTCACACGCTGCCCACCCGGCGTCCCTGCCGGGCCGCGGCTGGTCCCGCTGGCGCAGGTCGAACACGATCGCCGCACCGACGATCGGGATCGTCGCGACCTGCTTGTCGTAGCCGATACCCTGCTCGACGCACCAGTCGACGACGCCGTCGGCGGTGGCCAGCCCGAAGGCGCTGCCGCCGGACAGCACCACCGCGTGGCACTCGCGCACGTTGCCGGTCGGGCCCAGCGCGGCGGCCTCCCGGGTGCCCGGTGCGCCCCCGCGCACGGCGATCGCACCCTGGGCCCCGTGCGGCGCCAGCACCACCGTGCACCCGGTGTGGTGCTCGTGGTCGGTCCAGCACCCCACCAGCGTGCCGTCGACACCCAGCGCCATTCAACTGCCTCCCGGGCGCGCGAACCGACGGAGGTGGTGGGCGATCGCCCGGGCACCCGCGTCCCCCATCGCGATCGTGTAGTGGTTGGTGTCGGGCACCCGGATGACCTCCAGCGGACCCTGCGCCGTCCGCAGCCCTTCCACGAGGGCGGGGGGGTACAGGGGCGTCTCGTCGTCGAGCATGCCGCGTTCGGCGAGGAGCAGCACAGCCGGCACCTGCAGCCGGCCGATCGCGGCGTGCACGGCCTCACTGGTCAGGGTGTCGCGTGCGTCCTCCCGGACAGCGTCGGCGGACACCTTGGACCGCAGGTCGCCGTCGGGGCCGTGCAGGTCGTCGTCGGCGTAGGCGTCGATGAGCGCGGGGTCCACGCCCCCGGCGCGGAACGCCGGGTGCTCGCGCCAGAAGCGGCGGTACTCGTCGTACGAGGCGAAGCGTTGCCGCAGCCGGTCGAGGGCCGGCCCTATGATCCGGCCGAGCGTGGCATCGACGTCGACGTCGGGTGCCAGCGGCGCCGACAACGCGGGACCGCCGTCGATCATCACCACACCGCGCGTGCGCTGCGGGAACAGGTTCGCGAACGCCGCTGCGACGGACCCGCCCATCGAGTGCCCCGCGAGGACCGCCTCGTGCGCACCAGCGTCGTCCAGCACCGCCGCGAGATCACGCGCGTGCTGGTCCATGCTGGACGGGCGCGGCAGGGTCGCGCTGTCCCCGCGGCCACGCAGGTCGGGTGCGATCAGCGTGAGCGCGTCCGCCACCTCCGCGGCCACCCTCGCCCACGCCCGATGCGACGCGGTGATCCCGTGCGCGGCCAGCACGACCGCACCGTGGTCACCCCAGCGGGTCACCGCCAGGTCACCCCCGTCGACGGGGACGTGGTCCTGCCGCGGTTCGATCGTCACTGCCGACCCCGTTCATGAGACCGCCGGCCACCGTAACCGTCCTTCCTCAGCCGACCATGCCCCACCACATGCGAGCACGTGCATCGCGCGCGGCCCCGTCGAGGTCAGGCACCGCTCAGATGCGCCGACGTCCAGCGTCTCCGGGGTGGCCCACCGCACTCCGCTGACGACTCGACGCCGACCACGCTCGGCGTCGAGTCGTCACGTATGTGGTCGTCAGGTCGGGTCAGTCCAGGGCGACACCGTAGGGGTCATTGCACGGTGTCGACCTGGTTGACGGAGTCGCCGAAGCGGGCGACATACTTCTCTACCGCGTCCTTGCGCAGGGCGCGATACAGCCGTCGGCTCCCGTCGGGGTCGATGTAGACGACGCTCTGACCGTCCTCGGTTCCGGTCCCAGCGGTCGGGACGGTCATAAAGGCGATGTCGTCCGGACGCACCGAGCGCATCTGCACGACCAGCGAGCGCAGGTTGGAGACGGCGACCGTGTCGTCGACACTGACCGCCTTGGTGAGCGCTTCGAGGAACGCGTTGAGTCGCACCGGGTTGATCAGCACGTCCCTGTCCACGGCCCGCCCGGCCAGAGCCTTCAGGAAGGCCTGCTGACGCTTGATGCGATCGAAGTCGCCACCTGGCAGGTTGTGCCGCTGACGGACGAACTTCAACGCTTCCTCGCCGCCGAGGTGGTGGGAGCCTTCCGTCCACACGGTGTCGCGTTTCGGGTCACTGACCGTCTGGGCCACCCGTACATCCACGCCATCGAGCGCGTCGGTCATGGACTCGAACCCCTCGAAGTCAAGGGCCGCGTAGTGATCGATGCGGACGCCGGTCATCTGCTCGATGGTGGCGATGAGCAGCGGCGGACCACCGAACGACAACGCGGCGTTGACCTTGGCCTCGCCGTGCCCGTCGATCGGCACCCAACTGTCGCGCGGGAACGACACGAGGTACACGTGGCGACGGTCTGCGGGGAGATGGACCAGCATGATCGTGTCGGCACGCTGCGCGCCGTACTCCCACAACGGCTCCTCGGCCTCCTCGCCGGTCGTGCCCTGGTCGGCACGTCGGTCAGAGCCGACCAGCAGCCAGTTCTCCGCCGGCGCCACCGCCTGCGCCGGCGGCTCCGGCGCGGCCGCTGGACGGCCGGCCTCGTCCGGGAACACGTCTGGGATCCGCTCGATGTTGCTGTCGTAGGCCCGTTGCCGTTCGACCACCAATCCCCCGGTGCCCACGACGACCAACGCGAGTATCGCCCCGATAGCCACCGCCACACGGACCAGTGCGCGGCGCCGCGTCGCGGCGACGTACTCGACATCCATGTCCGTGCTCGGCTCGTCTGTTTGCACGCTCATCGACTGACCATCTCCGTAGACACCCCACAACCACTCGGCACACGCGCGACACGACGCCCCCCACGTCGCCCGACGACCGCAACGTCGACGGTTGAAGCGCCGCATCATCATACGCCAGCGACGCGACGCCGTTGACCGGCGCGACTCCACCGCGTCGAGGCCGGGTCGACATGGGAGGCCGACGAGGTCGTGCGCCGCCCGTCTCGTCGCGTCACGCGGCGACGACGACGGGTGGCGCGGGTGGGCCGGCTATGGCTGTTTGGGACGAAGCGCGATCAGCTGTCCGATGTTGTCGCCGGACTGGTTGGCCGTGGCCGTTCGTGATCCAGAACCGCCGGAGCCCGCAAGGCCGGCATCCGCCGCCTCCACGGCGAGCTTGTCCTTCCCCGCGTTCTGGACGACCTCCGCCCGTTCGATCATCCCTGGTGGTTCGGTGATCGAGG
>DATHVN010000059.1 GCA_035461305.1 Euzebyales bacterium
CAACGCCAACGCCTGCGACGACGAGTGCCGCCGCGCCCAGCGCTGCAGCGTCTCACGCTCGTCGTCGGTCAACGCGATCGCCACCGTCGGCCGCCCACGCCGCCCCATCCCACGCCCTTTGCTCGCCGTCAACGAACTGACGCGAGCACCACATCAAATTTCTCAGCCAAACAAGCGGACGGCACACTAGGGTCCGATAGGCGTAAGCTTCGGTCGGGTGAACGTAGCCAGGGTGGCTACGTTGGCTACGTCGGAGGGACCACGAACGCGCGACTGGTTGTAGGCCACTCTTCACTCTCGGCCATGTTCGGCGGCGACGTCAGGGCGTGCTGTCGCCGAGCGTGTAGGGTGAGCACGCTGCTCGGCGTGCTTCAAGAACTGGTAGGCGTCATGCACGTCTCGCCGGTTCGAGTCCCGGCTCCGCGAACCATGTCAGTGGCCCGCGCGACGGGCCGACCGCTTCCCGCGCCGGTGATGACCACCACTGTCCGGCCGCGGGCGCCGGGGCGGGCCTGGTCAGGTCTGACCACCTCGTGCCGTCCAGCCGATTCGGCGTATTTGGGGTCACGCCGGGGCCCTTGCCGTCGCACAATGCTGTCAACGGCGCCAGCCACCGCACCTTGGGGCGCGGCGGCGGGCGCGCCCAGGCGGAAGGTTCGGCGCCGGCGCCGACTGTGCATCCTGCTTCGTCAATGACCGGCGTTTCCGCGGGCAGTGGTTGCCGATGTCGCTCGCGGCGAGTCAGCCGTTCCCCCGCTTGTGGTTGACCCGCTGTCCTGCTTCCAGGGGGACTCCAGCGTTCGATGTTCGTTCGGCGAGTGATAGGACCGCACGGCGCGGTGATAGATGCGTTGCACGACGGCGCCGCTGGTGTAGCGGTTCGATCCATGTCCTCGCTGCGGCCGTCGACGCACGCTTGCCAGCGTGATGTGACTAGACTAGACTAAGTTCATGACGATCGTGAATGTTCACGAAGCGAAGACCCACCTGTCGCGGTTGCTCGAGCGTGTCGAGCAGGGTGAGGAGATCGTGATCGCCCGCAACAACCAGCCGATCGCTCGCCTCGTCGCGCACACGGCGCCGCAGCGTCGGCCGGGGAGCCTGCGCGGACGCATTCGGATCGCGGAGGACTTCGACGACCCGCTGCCCGACGAGCTGGCCGACGCCTTCGGCGGGTGACGTGCTGACGACCTACGCCGTCCCAGCCGGGGTGGCTTCGCGACATCGCCCGACGGGTCGGAGCGGTTGATGTCGCTGTTGTTGGACACCCACGTGTTCCTGTGGTGGCTGGTGGACGACCCGCAGTTGTCGCGCGATGCTCGCGCGACGATTGCCGACAGCTCGGTGATGGCGTTCGTGAGCGCGGCGAGCCTGTGGGAGGCCGAGATCAAGACCGCGCTCGGACGCCTCGAGCTTGACGTCGATGTCATCGATCTCGCCGCCGAGGTGACCGGCAACGGCTTTGTCGAGCTGCCGATCACCGGTCGGTACACGCGCACCGCTGCGACGCTGCCGCCGCACCACAACGACCCGTTCGACCGCATGCTCATCGCGCAGGCCATTGTGGACGACCTGCGCTTGGTGACCGCCGACCAGATCATCGGACGGTACGGGATCGATGTGCTATCGACATGAACGAGAGCCCCGACGTAGCCAGCAACGTAGCCGTCGGGGTCGCCCAGACACGACGGGACGCGGAGCGACATCAATGGACCCGTCGGTTCGTATTGGACGAAAGACGTCGTGCCTGTGCGGTTTCTACGCTGCGTGGCGGTCGAACACGATCGGACGTGGGTGCGTCTGCCTCGACGTAGCCCGTCTCGACAGGCGTTGGATTGGTGTGCGCACGCTCGGCCACTGACGCGCCGGCTTTGTGTCGCTGCACTTCGCGCAGCGCAGCTGTCAGCTCCGTTCGCAGGGGCAGTCCCGTTCATCGACAGGCGCAGCTAGGGGACCGCTTGGCCTCGGTGATGCTCTCCGGCAGGTTCGATGGGATCGGCGAGCGGCTGATCCCGTTCCCGTCTGCGCATTCCCACTCGGCCTATGGGGTCGGCGTTGCCACTGGTCGCGGCTTCGAGTTCGTCGTGGTTGATCCTGCGGCGACTCCCGCGACGTATCAACCGCATCGCCAGCACCGCCGACTGGGGACGCTCACCGTCAACGTGCGCCTGCTCGCCGGTGACCGCAGCGTCCGCATCCTCGAGCGCTTCGTCAACCGCGCGCTGCTCGCCACCCTCGTGGTCGCGCTTGGCTGGTCTCCGCCCAGCTCATCGCCGGAACCTCCGGCCCGACGCTGGACCCACCCGGCGTCATCGGATTCCGTCGGTCCGCTGATGAGCGGGATCCTGCGAAACCTCGTCGAGATCCTCGGGGCTCGACCATGAAAGGGGGTCAGATGCCGCTTCTACGCCGCAAGCGTGAAAGGACCAATCTGTCCGGTGCCAGGGCGACACGGACCGCGATCGCCGCAGGGTGGAAGCGCACTTTGCCACCGTCACCGCTGTGCCCGCCGGTGGATTTGCTGGCCGTGGAGCAGCCCAGGCGATCATGTTCGCCGACCGCGACCGCGATGGTGTCGAGAGCCAGCGGCAGGTCGAGCCCTACCGCCAGGGCTTCCGCCGCTGCCGTTGGTACTTGGTGGCATGGGATCTCGATCGCCTGCAGTGGCGCTCGTTCCGACTGGATCGCTCGGCGGTGCCGAGACCATAGCCCGAGACGCGGTGAGCAATCATGCGGTGTCGGTGTCGCGGGGGATGGACACGAACTGGGCGCCTTGGTGGATCTCGACGATCTCGTCGGCGGCGAACGTCTCGGCCACCCGGCGATCGCTGCTGAGCTCACCCAGGTCAAACACGCTCGGGTCGAGGTCGGCCATGCGCAGGACCGCGTTTGCGGTCTGGCGCAGCTCCGTGGTGTCGAACGGCCGTCCGTCGATGACGAAGTGGACGGGCTTGCTGGCCGGCGGCCTGATCCTGTCAGCCATGAGTTCTGGCGTTCCCTCGTGTTGCTGAGTGATAGGTATTGCCCTTGTCGTGAACTCGTGTTGAATCGAAAGCGTCAGTGCCGCGGGTCACCCGTCTCGCGACCACAGTGGATCGGCTCGCCGGACCGGAGACTGGAGGTGGTCGCCGCGTGCATCGCGGAACCAGGCTCCTGGATTCCTGTCCGGCGGAGCCGATCCGCCGCATGTTTCGCGGGACCGAGACCCGCGAAGCTTTCGATCCGCCGCCCGATCGCGACATCAGTCGTGACCGATGACGGCGAGTGGATCCCGCCGACCCCTCCAGGATCACCCGCTGCTGCAGGATCGGGCACGGCTTGAAGCGATCCTCGACGTGATGTACATCCAGATCCAGAAGGTCATGCACCCCTTCAGGGCCACGGTCGGCAGAGGGGACGCCGGGGCACGTCACGAGCACACCCTCGCCGGCGGTGAGAGCCCCGACGACGTGCTCCAGACGGCGACGCTTGCGCTGCTCAGCTATCCGCCGTCAGGACTGACCACCACATGGGAGGCCCTGGCTGTCGGAATCGCTCGCAACAAGGCGGTCGACGCGATCCGACGCGCCACCAGGGGACGGCGGACCTCCTCGGTTGACAGCGAAGGCGCGCACGATCGCGAGATGAACGTGGTGCCGTTGTCCAACGCAGACGGCGGTCACGATCCGCTGGACGCGGTGCCGGCCGACGCCGACACTAAGGCCGAGTTCATCGCGTCGCGCCAGCAGTTGATCCTGCTGCGGCTCGCACGAAAGCTGCTCAGCGACCGCGACCGGCAGATCTTCTTCGAGATCCACCACTTCGGGCGCAGCCGGGCCGAGGTTGGCCGCACGCTCGGGCTGACCGGCCAGCGGGTCGGTCAGATCTACGGGCAGGCCGCCAGGAAACTGCTCGCCGCTGCGCATGACGACCCCGCGTTCCGAGCGGTCAGCGACTTCGTAGGAGGAGCGGATGACCGCATCGGATGATCGTGTCGACGCCGTGGTCGAGGCCTTCATCGACCACCTCGAAGGCCTGGGCGAGGCTCCGGCGCTCGATGATCTCGACGTCGAGGAACGCGCCCGCGCCGAGGCGCTGATCGGCAGCCTCGAGGCGGGGCGCGGGATCGACCCGTACGCGTCGCGACCGTCGCTGGAGCAGCTGCTCGCCGGCACGCCACTCGAAACGGCGTTGGAGGCACACGACGTTGACCCTCGCGATGACCTGCTCCACAGGATCCGTGACCGGCTGACCCTGTATGCACCGTTCCACGTGGACATCTGGCCGGACAACGCCGCTGCCGCGATCGGCATCGGCTCGGACTTCGTCGCGCTCGTCAGCGCACAGCGCCTGCGCATCCAGATCCGCTCCGATGTGGAGCCGTCGAGGCTGGCTTCGCTGGATCCGGCCGCCGTCGCCGGTCCGCTCTACGGCGCGTTCCCTGACACCGCCGGCGTCATCGTCGTGCACCCCGGCGACGAGCTCTCCAGCATCGCGGTCGATCCGTTCGACACCGAGCCGTACATCGAGACCCCTGCCGGCACCGTCGCACGACCGGTGATGCATCGACCGATCATGCCGCTGGAGGACACCGTCCGCGCCTACCTGGACGAGATCGCGCCCGCCCTGGACACGACGGTCGATCTGGCCGCCATGCGCGCCGACGACGTGGATCCCGCCGCCGTCGCCCGCGACGCCGCGCGCCGCGCCGTCGAACACATCGTCCAGGATGGCCGTCGAGCCAAGATCGACGCGAAACGGGCCACCTGGTCCGACATCGGGGAACCGGAGATCGACGCAATTGGCGAGCTCGTGCTCGACGCGATCACCGGGCTGGATCACGCGACCCTCGAGTCCCGGGTCGACGCGCTGGCAGGCGCCACATGATCGAACGACTCCAGCTTCGACGCTGGCGCGCCTTCGATAGCCTCGACCTGAGCTTCGAGCCAGGGACGACGTTCGTCGTGGCGCCGAACGGGGTGGGGAAGACCTCACTGCTGCTCGGCATGGCCTGGGCGATCTTCGGCGACCAAGCCAAGGTCAACGCGCGTGACCACATCCGGGTCGGTTCCACCAGCGCCGAGGCCGAGGTCACCTTGTCGCTGAATGGTGACCGCCTCGCCATCCGCCGCACGGTGACGGACCGAGGCAGACCCTCAGCCGACCATGAGCTCAACGGCGACCGCATCACCGAGCGCGACCTCCAGTCCCTGCTACACGACGTCTTCGCGGTGCAGCCGGCGGTCGCCGCACAGCTCTCGTTGATGATCGGCGGCGGGCACGTCGCGAGCGAACGGGCGCTCGACCTCGAGGACCACCTGTACGACGCGTTCGGCATCACCGCGCTGCGGGCGGCGGCCGAGCAGAGCGCCGCCATGGCGAGGGCGGCCGCCAGGCAGCGGGAGGACGTCCGGTCCGTCGCGAAGCAGGGAGTCGCCGACAGAGCGGCGATCCAAGCCGAGCTCGAACAGCTCGACGGCGCCATCGCCGAACGGCACGAGCGACGCAGTCGACTGAAGGCGGCGCTCGACGAGGCACACGTCGCCCGCGATCGAGCGACGGACTGGACCCGCCACGCCGCCGAGACCGGACGCTACGAACACGCGCTCGCCGACGTCATGCGGACCGCCCGCACGCTCGGTCTGGAGGCCGGGGCCGATGAGCTCACCGCTGCAGTCGACGCGGCCCTTTCCGACGCCCGCGCCGAACTGGCGGACGTCTCGGAGCGCATCATCGACGCGCGCGTCAGAGCTCGATCGGCGCAGAACGCACTCGCGTTGCTCCAGACCGACACGCCGTCGTGTCCCACCTGCCTGCGGCCATTCCATGGCGGGGAACTGGCCGAAGCCGTGCGAGCCCAGCAGATCGATGCCGACGGGGCCGCGCAGCAGGAGACCAACTGGCAGGCCACGGCTGCGGCGATCGAGAAGCGGGTCGCTCGACTCGACAAGCTCCGTCAGGAGCTGACGCTTCTGCCTCCGGTGCCAGTCGCCTCGACCGACGGCCGCCCCGACGGCGACGCGGATGCCCTGGTCGACGAGGCGCTCGCCGCGCTCCAGGAGCACGATACGCAGTCTGGCCGCCTCGAACACGAGCGGGAGCGGATCAAGCTCGCTCTTGCCGATGACGAGGCGCTCCGGCGAGCGGACGAGACACAACGCAAGGCGTACCGGCGGGAGGCGATCACCGGCGCTGTCGCAGCCGCACTCGACGAGGCCACTGGGCAGCTCATACGCGGATACATCGAGCCGCTCTCGCAACAGATCAGGTTCCGGTGGAAGCAACTCTTCGGCGAAGAGGGTCTCCAACTGAAGCCTGACGGCACGATCGTCCGCGTCGTCGGCGACCGGGAGCTGCCGTGGAACTCGCTCAGCGGTGGTGAGCGCATCTGGGCTCGCCTGGTCACGCACCTGCTCGTGCTGGCCACATCGACCCGTCTGCCGTTCGCATGGTTCGACGAGCCCCTCGAGCACCTCGACCCCCGGGCGCGACGCGTGGTCGCCGCCGCGCTCGCCACCGCCACCCGCACGGGCGGTCCGCGACAGCTGGTGGTGACGACCTACGAGCACGCCATCGCCCGGCAGCTGGCCGCGGATGTGCCGGAAGCGTCAATCCGCTACGTGCGGCGGCGTCCCCGCGGTGACGGAACGAAAGGAGCACCCTGATGGCACGCGCGATCTGGACGGGTGCGATCAGCTTCGGCCTGGTGACCGTGCCGGTGCGGCTGTACACGGCGGCCTCGTCCCACAAGCCGACCTTCCACCAGTTCAAGCGAGGCGCCGGCCAGCGCATCCGCAACAGACGTGTCACCGAGGACACCGGTGAAGAGGTCGACTATGACCACATCGTCAAGGGCGCCGACATCGGGGATGGCCGCCATGTCATCGTCACGCCGGAGGAGCTCGAGGCGGTCAAGCCGGGTCGCAGCCGCGCACTGGAGATCGAGGACTTCGTCGCTTTGAACGACATCGATCCGGTGGTGTGGGACACGACGTACTACCTCGGGCCCGACGGCGAGGTCGCCGAGGGTCCATACGAGCTGTTGCGGCGGGCGATGGTCAACACCGGCAAGGTCGCGATCGGACGTTTCGTGATGCGGGACAAGCAGTATCTCGCGACGATCCGGCCCATTGGGCAGGTGTTGGGTCTGTCGACGATGTACTTCGCCGACGAGGTTCGTGGTGTCGACGCGGTCGACCGTGCACCGGTGGACCGCGAACCCGATGATCTGCAGCTCGAGATCGCCCAGCAGCTCATCCGGTTCATGGCGACGGACTGGGATCATTCGCGGTACCGCGACACCTATCAGGAGCGTGTCGACGCGCTGATCGACCGCAAGGCCCGCGGTGACGGGGTCGTCATCGAGCGCCCGCCCGCGCCGGCGGAGAAGGCCGCCGGGCTGCTGGAGGCGCTGCGACGCAGCATCGAGGAACGCACCCGCGCCGCACGTGCACGGAGCGCTGACGCCGAGCGGAACCCGTCATGAGTGCAACCCGCCGTCCTCGTCGCGTAGCTGCGTGGAGTACGTTCGCCGCACGTCACGGATGGACTGCGTCGTCCGGTGCGGCAGCGCGACGATGCGACGGTCGATCTGCGGCCAGTGCCGTCGGGTCCGCGTGCATCGCACCGCCTCCTGTTCCGGCCGGTGACCCCGTGTGCGTTCGAACATGGCAGACGCACCATGCCTCGCCATCGGTGCAGGTGAGGGTCACTCGCGGTCGTCACGATGCGAAGGCTGCCAAGGACCACAGGTGCCGCGCGCCGGTCCCGTAGATGGTAAGGAGCGTGCCTTCCGGACCGTACGTCCATCGGCGCGCACGGCGGCGCCGGCGACGTCGACCGTGAGGTCCGCGGCACCCACGACGTCCGGTTTGCCCATTCTCGTGCGACGGCGGCGGCGTGGCTGGCAGGCCCGCCAGGGCAGTGACGACGCCCGCAGCGGCAGCCAGGCCGTGCATGTCGAGCGGGGAGATCGGCGGACACACCAGGATGACCGGGCCTACGTAGCCAATTGGCAACGCTGGCTACGTCAAGTGGGCTTGACATGACTCGATCCCCCGCATGTAGGCCGTGACGCGGATGGCGGGACGGCGGATCACTGGTCGATCTCGGCAACGACGGGGTCGTGGTCGGATGGGTGGACGCCGTCGACAAGTCCACCCGCGGCGAAGGCGCGGGGGACCGTGACCGAACCGGCGGTCATGGCTGGGCGGGCGAGGATGCAGTCGACACGTTGGTAGATGTGGCGGTGCCGGCCAGGGTGAGCGCCGAGAACGCGCTCGGATAGTTGAGCACGGCGACCTGGGCGACCATCCCGCTGACGCCGATCCCGGCGAGGTGCGCGGGCCCGCCGCCGAGAGCGTCGGCAAGGGCAGCGGCGTCGGCGGCGAGGTCGCGCAGGGTGTAAGCGGGCGCCGTCGGGTTCGCCGTCGTCGACTCGCCGCTGTCGCGCAGGTCGTAGCGCACCACGCGCCGCCCGCCGGCGGCGAGGCGCTCGCAGAGCGCGTCGGGCCAGGAGAGCATCGTCGTCCCGCCCGCGAGCAGGACGAGTGGTGCGTCATCGCCACCAAAGGACTCGATTCCCAGGGCGACCTTATTAGCGTTGACGGTGGTCATCGGCCGTCAGCTCTTCAGGGCGGCGACGACCGGCGCGGTCTTCGAGTAGCCGGCGGCCTCGACGATCTTGCCGTCGATGACCTGCATGACGTTGACGCCACGGACCGAGTCGTCGGGGCCGGGGCCCCAGACGTACCGCCAGCGGATGAGCGCCCACTCGTCGCCGGTGTGGACGTCCTCGACCTCGAAGTGGCTGGTGGTGTCCTCGATGAGCGCCTTCCAGGAGCTGAACGACGCGTCATAGCCCTCGTAGCGGGTGCCGTCAGGGGCTGGCTGGACGCTCTCCATGACGCAGTGAGGAGCGATGATGTCCTCGAGGAGGGTGGCGTCCCGCTCTTGGAACGCCTGGTTGAAGCGGTCGATGACCTCGTCGGTTGTCTTGGTCATGATCGTGTCTGCCCTTCGTGATGGAGGTTGGCATCTGACCTTGTTGCGCTTCCTTGGACACGGTGTCCTCCGAAGGCGGGTCAAGGTACGTCGACGCTCGGTTAGACGGGACCACTGCACCGATCTCATCGGTTGTGGGTCTGTCTGTGGTCTGCCGGCGGGACATGAGGGACTCGTGGGCCCTGGTCCCGAAGCCGGTCAACGATGCCGAGGCGACGGGGTATCACCGGACCACGATCGCGAAGTGGATCAAAGCACGAGGGCCGCCCGGACGGCGAGCGCCGGCTGCCGCGCGAGTGGTGGTGACCGACCCGTGGCAGACCCGTCGTGCTGCGATGATGTCGTGTGGTCGAGGCACAGTGGCTTCGTGGGATGCTCGCCGGTGCCAAACAGCTAGGTCGTGTTTGGTGGATGGCGGGTGAGGTCGCGTAGCCAGATGCGGAGCGACGCGACGTCGATCGTGCCGCAGTAGATGTACTCGCGTTTGTCGGTGCGCATCGCGACCGCTCGGTGCGCCTTGAGCTTGCGGACCGCCCGCTCGACGGTGTTGCGCGCCCGGTAGGCGTCGGCGTCGAACGCCGGGGGCCGGCCGCCGGCTGACCCGCGCCGCCGCCGGTTCGCGGTCTGATCGGCCGGCTCGGCGATCACCGCCCGGATCCGCCGCCGCCGCAGCTGGTCGCGGATCCGCCGCGCCGAGTACGCCTTGTCACCTAACAACACCCCCGGGCGGGTCCGCGGCCGTCCCCGCCCACACCGACGGACCCGCAACCTGGCCAACAGCGGCGCGAACCCCAACGCATCGTTGCGCTGGCCCGCGGTCACCACCCGCGCCAACGGCCGACAACGGGGGATCGGCCAGCAGATGGATCTTGGTGCTCAGCCCGCCGCGGGACCGCCCGATCGCCTCCCGATCCCGCCCACCGCGGCCGTGCGAGACGGGATCCTTGTCATTCGACCGGCCCCCCTGTGTGCCCCGACGCCGCCGTGGCGTCGGCCAACACGCCCACCAACCGCTCCGCCGGCACATCGACCGGCGGCCGACACCGGGCGCCGGCCGCGTCGCAGTGCGCACGCACCACCGTCGAGTCGATCCCCACCGTCCAGGCGTCACCGCCGCCGACGTCGCAGCCGGCACGCAGCCCATCCAGCACGCGTTCCCAGGTGCCGTCCGCTGACCAGCGGCGATGCCGGTAATACACCGTCTCCCACTTGCCGTACGCAGCGGGCATGTCCCGCCACGGCGCCCCGGTGCGGGTGCGCCACAGCACCCCATTGACGATACGACGGTGATCACCCCACTGCCGGTGACCGTCTGGTGGATCGAGTTCGGGAACGGTGGTGGCGGCGCACCGTTGACCGTGCTGAGCGCGGCGGCGTCGATCTCGACTACCTCCGTATGGGCATGATCCGACCTCGTGACCGCTTGCTACATCGGACCGGACGGCTGCCCTCCCGACAGGCCAGCCACTTCAGACGTGGTCCCTGGGGATGGTCACGTGCCAGTTCCGGGATGCCACGCGTTCGTCGTCGTCGAACGCGTCGAGCTGGGCGTGCAGGACGAAGTCGGTACGCGTCGACGTGAGCACCGTCCTGGTGACGGTCATAGCCTCCCACCCGTCCCGGCGGAAGCCGACGGTCCAGCGGGTCTCGCCCCGCACGGAGGTGACGTCGTCACCGACGCAGCTGTAGCGCTCGTGCGCGTTGCGCGTCACATCCAGCGCGATGTCTTCGTACCGCACGACGCCGAGATCCCGGACGACCTCGAGCGTCGATTCGTACTGCGTCAGGTCCCGGTGCACGGTCCAGCGCTGCTCGCCGGGCTCGAGCTGGGTGACACGGATCGGTGGTGTGCCCTCCGGCTCCCCGAACGACGTGAGGACGGCGTCCTCGGCGGAGCGGGGCGGACGGACCGGCAGCTCCAGCGAGCTCGCACCGGTGAACACCGTCAGGCGCACCGGTTCGGGAGGCGGCCAGGCCAGCGGCCAGTACGAGGTGGACACCGAGAGCCGGAGTCGATGACCGGCCGGGAAGGCCTGGGCCATTGCGTTCATGCCGACACGCACGGTGTACCGCCGTCCCGGCTCCAAGGGCTCCGGACGGGCGTGGCCGTTGTGGTGCGTCAGGTTCAGCAGGCCGTAGCTGACCCGGGTCGCCCTGCCGTCGGGGGCGACGTCCGACAGGCGAACGGCGACCAGCGCGATCGGCCGGCTCGAGGCGACGCCCAGCTCGACGACCGGCGAACCGAGGATCTCCAACCGCTCGGTCAACGGCCCGCTGTCGAAGACCAGCGAACCCCCGTCCTCCTCCCGTTGGTCGTACGGCAGGTCCGGCGGTGCGTCGTAGGAGCACCACTTGCCGGCGAACTGTCCGACCGACAGCGGTGACTCGATCGTCAGCTCCTCGGCGAACGGCTGCTCGTCGACCGTCGCGATGCGGCCGCGTCCGAGCGGGCGGGCCTCTGGGACGATGTCGGGTGATGGCCACTCGGGCACGCCGACCCAGCGACCCGGGCGCTCCTCGTAGGAGGTCGACGGCGGCACGCTCTCCTGCATCCAGATGCGCAGCATCGGGCCGTCGAGTACGTCGTTGTCGATGCCCTTGAGCCAGCGGTCCCACCAGGTGACGACCTCCTGGAGGAACCCGATGGCCGGTCCCGGCCTGCCGAGGTGGGGGTACTTGTGGCTCCACGGACCCACCAGGCCCTTGCGGGGGACGTCGAGACCCGCGAGGAGTCGGAAGACGGCGTTGGTGTACCCGTCGGCCCATCCGCTGGCGACCAGGACGGGCACCGCGATGTCGGAGTAGTCCTCGCACACCGAGCCGTGCCGCCAGTACTCGTCCCGGCGCTGATGGCGCAGCCACTCCTCCAGCCAGAGCCCGCTCCCTTCGATCCGCTCGAGCCACAGGTCGCGCCATCGCTCGCCGGCCAGCGCCGGATCGGGCGGGCAGGCGTTGTACGCGAACATCGTCGACGCCCACGACAGGTTGTCCGACAGCAGGCACCCACCCATGTAGTGCACGTCGTCGGCATAGCGGTCGTCGCTGGCGCAAACGGTCACGACCGCGGCCAGTCCCGGCGGCCGCCGGGCGGCGATCTGCAGCGAGTTGAACCCGCCCCACGAGATGCCCATCATCCCGGTGGTGCCGTTGCACCACGGCTGCGCGGCGAGCCAGGCCAGCACCTGCTCGGCGTCGTCGAGCTCGGTGGGCAGGTACTCGTCGGTGAGCACGCCCTCGGAGTCCCCGCTGCCGCGGAGGTCGACCCGCACACAGGCGTAGCCGTGACCGGCGATGTAGGGGTGCTGGACCGAGTCGCGCTGCGACGTCAGGTCCCGCTTGCGGTAGGGGATGAACTCGAGGACCGCGGGCACGGGATCGTTGTCGGAGGCGACCGGACGCCAGATGCGGGCGGCGAGGCGGATCCCGTCCGACATCTGGATGGCCACGTGCTCGTCCTCGCGGATCGGGTACGGCAGCGACGTCACCGACCGCATCCGTCACTCCTCGTCGAACGCGAACGGCAGCGCCACGACGCACCGCTCGTACTTGGCGGCCAGCTCCTCCTCGTCCGCCGCACCGACGTAGATGTTGGCCAGCTTGTAGCTGTAGCTGTCCTGGTCGTACAGCTGTGACAACCGGTCACCCTCCTCTGCGACGAGGTGCACGACGACGCCGGGGATCTCGGACTCGACCGCGGCGACCTCGTCCGGCGTCGGGCTGCGCGTCACCAGGCCGTCGGCGAACCTGCGCAGGAACCACTTCGCCGCGACCTCGTACGGACCCTCGCGGCGGGGCAGCCGGGGCCGGGAGCCGAGCGCGAGATCCACCATCACCTTGTGGTTCGCCGCGCCGTCGACGTCCGCGAACAGGTGGGCATGTGACTGCGAGTGACGCGGATTGACCTCGAGCAGACGCAGGTCGTCGGTCTCGGCATCCCACAGGAACTCCACGTTGAAGGTCGACGCGTCGAGGCCGACCTGTCGGATCACCGCGCCGGAAACCTGGTTCATACGCTCGATGACGCCGGCCGGCAGCCGGGAGGGATACTGGAAGCGCAGGAAGCTCGGGGAGTCCGGGTAGCACAGGGAGTCGATGGCGCCGTACGTCTCCACGGCGCCGTCCAGGCTGTAGCCCTCGATCGTGACCTGATGTCCGTCGATGGACTCCTCGGCCAGGCACGCCCGGCCGCCCACCTCCGCGATCTCGGGCGGCAGGTCGGCTCGGTCGAGGACCCACTCGAACGGCGACGCCACACGATCGATCCCGTCGCGGATGGTGCGCACCGCATCATGGAAGCTGTGATCATCATCGACGCGGAACGCCAGCTCCCCCGAGAACGACTTGACCGGCTTGACCCAGAACGGGTAGTCGAGATCCGGCCGCTCGGGCTCGCCGTCGAGGTCGACGAGTGCGAACCGGGGATGCTCGTCGATCACCTTCGACTGCTCGAGGCGGCTCCAGTACTTGTGCTCACACTTCAGGACCGACTCGAGCGACGCGGACCGCAGGCCGACACGGTCGTTGAGCATCGGCACCATCGAGCTGATCGGGAAGTCCCAGTACCCGACGATGGCGTCGATCGTCGCGTCGAACGCCTCGAGCTGGCGGAGCGCCTTGTCGAACAGGTGCTCGATCGGGATCTCGTCGCCCTGTTGCAGCTCCGCGACGGTGAGCAGCCGGTGGAACGCGTAACGGTCCGCGTCGGGGAGATCCTCGAGGGTCGCGAGGTTGTGCTCTTCCAGGCCCAGGACGAAGATGTTCCTACGCACGTCACTCCACCTGCCATCGATGGCGCCATGTCCGCCGTGGCGCGTCCAGACAGTGTGCTCCGGCATCCGGGGCATCACACGGGGAGGCGAACGTGATGCCCAGACCTGCTGACGCGTCGGCCGGTGGGCGGCTGCGGGCCGCGATGGCGGAGGAGGCGCCACTGCAGCTGGTCGGCGTGATCAACGCCTATGCGGCGATCATGGCCGAGCACGTGGGCTTCAGGGCGTTGTACCTGTCGGGCGCGGGCGTGGCCAACGCGTCCTACGGGTTGCCGGACCTCGGCATGACGACGCTGCATGACGTGCTGGAGGACGTGCGGCGTGTGACCGGGGCCACCGATCTGCCAGATCGACGCCGTCGAGCAGGATCCGACCCTCGGTGGGGTCGTAGAACCGGGTCAGCAGGCTCACCAGCGTGGTCTTGCCGACACACGAAATTAGACACAGCAGAGCGACCCGGCGCCGGAGGGACCGGCCCGGCTCCGGCCGAACCCGCTAGGAGGGGTCCGACATTGGACAGTCAACTACAACACGATGAAATCGTCGACGACGACCACGACGAGCTGCACCGGCTGCCGTCCCAACTCGTCGCGGTCCGCGCGGTCATGGGCGTCGGCGAACCCGACTATCGCGCCCGCTGCGATACCGCTGCGGACACACTCAGAGCGCTTCTGAGCCTCCCGAGCCGCCGGCCGGGCGGTTGGAAGCCGGCCACGTCGAAGCGCTCGACGAGCCGCTGCGCGGCATCCTGGCCGTCCTCGACCGGGCCGACCGGTGACGGTCGAACGGCTTGTCGAACTCGTCATGCGCAGCCTGACAGCCGAGAATGAGATCGCCGACGTGCACCGCGGCCACTCGTCCCACCCGGATCGGGTGTCGCTGGTAGTAGTCGATCATGACGACCGCCGGTGGCGGCTGCTAGTGATGGTCGAGCCGTGGGCAGCACCTGCGTGACGGCCGTGGAGCGCTTCGTCGTGGCAGCCGCGCGGTAAGCTTCATTGGGGGTATCCATTTAACCGGAGTAGGCTGGGGTGGTGGATCACCCTCGTGCCGGTGTGCACTATCCGAGATCGGTCGGCGAGTTCCAGGCCTGGTTTCGTACCGATGCGGACTGTCTGGACTACCTGGAGTGGCTGC
>DATHVN010000060.1 GCA_035461305.1 Euzebyales bacterium
ACGGGATGTGGCCCAGTTTGGTCTAGGGCGCCGGTCTGGGGGACCGGAGATCCCCGGTTCAAATCCGGGCATCCCGACGCATCACCGCAGGTGAGAGCGTCGCGGTCGACGACCACCGAAGCTGCTGCTACCGGATTGCTAACGGGCCGCATCACACGTCACCGTCCACGACCGCTGCTACCCGCGCGGCCGCTTCGTCCTGCAGGTTCGCGGTGACATGCGAATAGACGTCGCCGGTGATCGCGATCGAGCTGTGTCCGAGCCGCTCGGCGACGATCTTGACGTCACGCCCGCCTCAAGCATGTACGTCGCGTGACAAGGACGGGATCTTGGCGGCGCCGGCTTCAGAAAGGCGCACACCATGCGGTTGAGGTAGTGAAAGGTGAGCGCGGTGAGCGGCGGGCCGGTGACGAACTCCCGGTCCATCTGGATCCAGGCGTCGCGCAGCCATTGAGGCTGCGTCGGGCGCGTGGGGACTGAGATGCCATCGAACGAACGCTCAACGAGCGGCCGGGTCAACCTGTTCAGCGCCATCTGCACATCCTCCCCGTTCGCACCCGCAGCGGCCACAGCTCTAGCCGAGATGGCGACGCGCGAGCGGAAAGCCGCTACGGGACGGCTGATCGCCGCGGTGCGGCCATGTCCGCCTCACGGCCCTTGCCGGCGCTCATCCTGCACTTCTTTGGGCGGCCGGTCCAGCGTCCCTCGCGTTGCCGGCGGGTGGACCGAATTCGGCTCGATGTGCTGCTCAAGAGGCTGGATGTGCGGCCCCTCGCACTGGATGATCTCGACAACTTAGCGTCGATGCTCGGCGATGCGGATGGTCTGGTCCACTGGGGGCCGCCGCGCAACCGGGAGAAATCGCGTTCGTGGATCGAGCGGAACATCCGGCGCTACGAGGAAGACCGGTTCGGGAGGTGCGCCGTCATCCTTCGTGACACCGGTGAGTTCGTCGGCGACTGCGGACTCATCCGCACTCGCGTGGAGAGACAGTCGGAGGTCGAACTGGGCTGGATCGTCCGCCGCGCCCATCGGGGAAAGGGGATCGCGACGGAGGCCGCCGCCTCGTGGCGGGACTATGCGTTCGACACCCTGGGGCTGGAGCGGATCGTGTCGATGGTGAGCGAGAACAACGTCGCGTCTCGCCGCGTCGCGGAGAAGCTAGGAATGACGGTCGAGCGCGAAGCCACGTGGGGCGACCTCCCTCACTTGATGTACTTCCTACAACGCGACCACCGCAGTCGATGAGTCAGTCTGCGAAGACGCCTTCAGTGGGTTCCGAAGTCGCAAACGGCGTCGAGGTGCACGAAGCAGCTGTTTGGCGACACGCGGGGTGAGGACGACAGCGGTGTAGAACGACAGCGGTGTTGACGATGGCGGGGCGGCTGTGAGGTTGCCCCGTTCGCCGTTGCGGGGCAGGGTGGGCCTGTCCTGAGAAGAGCGAAGCCCTCCCGGCCAAGTCTTGGCGGACAACCGGGAGGGCTTCTTGCTGCGATAGGTGCAGCCGTGACGACGGTAAGCCCGGATCCGGTCCGCGTCGAGTCCCGGCTGGCGTCGGATGCTGCGGTGCCCGACGTGCCGGGACGCGAGGTTGGCGCCGTGGGGGTGGGCGCGCGAGCGTGCGGTGGGCCGGCGACGGCGAGCGCGGGTGCGTCCTCGTCGTGGCCGGTGCCGCTCGTGCGGTGCCACGCACGTGCTGTTGCCGGCGACGATGCTCGGCCGGCGCGGGGACTGGGCTGCCACGAGCGGCCGGGCGCTGGAGCTTCGGGCCGCGGGGTTGGGACTGCGGCCGATCGCGACGGCGGTCGGCGCTTGTCTGTCGACGGTGCGCGGGTGGCTGTCGAGGTTCGTCGTGGTGGCCGAGACGGTGCGTGCGCATCTGACCCGTTGGGCGGTGTGGCTCGACTGTGGGCTGGTCCGTTTCGAACCCTCCGGCAGCCGGGTGGGGGATGCGACGGCGGCGGTCGCTGCGGCCGGCGGGGGCGGCGGCCGACCGGTTCGGGGTCGGCTGCCGGTGGCAGTTCGCGTCGGCGGTGACCGGCGGGCGGCTGCTGTGCAACACGACCTCGCCCTTCCCGAGCCCGTGGAAGGGTTGAACGCTGCTCGTCGTCCACACAACGACGAGGAGAGCTGTGCGACGGAAGATCGACGACGGCGCGACATCGCGCTGTTTCGCTACGGGCTGATCCGTGCCGCCGCCGATGCGGACCTGTCACCGGCCATTCTCCTGAGCGCGGCCGACTGGTGCGTGACCTCGCGGGGCGGGAGCACCCGCGGGCCTGACGGGCAGTGGGTGCGGGTGGGCCGGTCGACGCTGGATCGCTGGATCCGCGCCTATCGGGCCGGTGGGTTCGACGCGCTGATCCCGAAGCTGCGCAGCACCGCGGTGGTCAGCGATGTGGAGCTGCTCGACCTGGCGGTGCGGCTCAAGCGCGAGAACCCACGTCGGACCGCGACACATATCGCCGAGCTGATGGTGACCCATCTCGTCGACCGGGCCGAGGTCCGGCAGGTCCCGTCGGTGCGCACGGTCCAGCGGCCACTTCGCCCGGCTTGGCCTCAACGTCGGGCCCGACGGGCGACCTGCGGAGGCGTTCGGCCGGTTCGAGGCCGCCACGTCACCGACCTGTGGGTCGGTGACGTGGCCCACGGCCCGAGGATCGCCGGGCAGCAAGGCGCTGCTGTCCGCGTTCCTCGACGACCACTCCCGGCTGGTCGTGGGGCACCGGTGGGGTCGGTCCGAAGACGTGCTGCGGCTCGAAGCCGCGCTGCGGCGCGGGCTGGCGTCCCGCGGAGTGCCCAAGCGGATCTACGTCGATAACGGCAGCCCGTTCATCTCCCACCAACTCCAGCGTGCCTGTGCCGTGCTCGGGATCCGACTGGTCCACTCCAGGCCCGGCCGGCCGGCTCGGGATGCCGACCGTATCCGGCATGATGACGTCCATCGGCGGGTGACGAGCGAAGTGGCGAGGAGATCCACCGTGTCGCCGTCGGCCTGGGCGACCAGGTCAGCGATCAGACGCTCGACGATCTCGACGATGCGTGGCCGGAACGCCATGCTCGCTGCGCTGTGAACGCCGGCGCTACGAGCCTGCGCTGCCGCGCGTGCTCGGCACCGTCCATCTCCTGCATGGTCCGCAGGTAGGGAGGCAGTCCTCGGGCACATCAGGTCGCTGATAGCTGTCGGCGTGCAGCCGGAACCGCGGGTCGGCCAGCATCCGGCGCCCGGCTCGTGGCGCGTGACCGCCCAGATGCCGCGTCGCCACGGTCGACGCCATCGCGGCGCGCGCCGACCTCACGCGAGGGGCGGTCTACTCGAACTTCCCGGGCAAGCGCGCGCTGTACTTCGCGGTGCTCGCCGGGCGGCCGAGGAGCCGCCCGATCGACGACCGCAGCCCGGGTACACCGTCGTTGCCGCACTCGGCGCTCGCGCGGGCGCGGATGACCCGACTCGCGCTCACGACCGATGGTCCCGTGGCGGACGCGCGCGCGCCGGAGATGTTCATGCCCGGGGAGCAGTCCGACGAGCGGACATGGCTGCCCTTCGCCATCTCTTGGCACTCGACGCGCTGCTGCTCGGTCTCGCGCTGGAGCACGTGCGCGAGCAGTTCGCTGCAGCGCCGGCACGTCTTGTGCGCATGGCGCAAACGCTGTCGACGACGTTGCACGGGGCGAGCCAGCTCGCGGCCGCCGGCCCCCGGCGTCGTCGATCCGTTCGACGTCGTCGCCGCCTGCTGGACGCTCGGCGATCTCGAGCTCGACGACGCGTGGGACCCTCCGCACGTCGAGTACGTGCCCAAGGCGTCGCCCACCGACGAGCGCTGGGACCCACCCGCCAGCGAGGATGCGGTGCGTCGGCGGCCGCGCAGCTGGTCTCCGACGGGGTGCTCGCGGTGCTCGGGCTGCATCGTCTGCGCGCGGTCGGGAGGCGGTGCGCGCTGTGCCGTCCGACGCGATGGTGACCGTGGCGATCGTGACCGGCGAGCCGGCAGAGCTGATGCATCTGGCTCGGCTCGTGGTCGCGGACCTCTGCGGCTGCCTGCGTGAAGCGGTCCCAGTCGCCTGGCCGCGTCTGCAGGTCGTGTTCGACGAGTCCGCCGCGCTCGCACTGGGCGCAGGTGTGCGCGCGGTCAGCGACACAGACGTCGCTGTCCGCGTTCAAGGGCGACGCATCGTCGCCCGTGCGGAGGGGCGGGGTGCCTGTCACGCCGCGGCGACGGCTCACTGATCAGTAGGCGGTGCGCGGAGTAGGGTTCGATGGATGTCTGAGACACCCGGCTCGCCGATCACCAGGTATGTGCGCACCGAAAGCGGCCACGTGGCATACCAGGTGTTCGGTGATGGGCCACTGGTCGTCCTGTTCATCACCAACTGGATGACGAACCTCGACGTCATGTGGGATGCGCCGGGGCTACCTGCGTACCTTGGGCGGCTGGGGTCATTCGCGCGGGTGGTGTGCTTCGACAAGCGGGGCACCGGGGTGTCCGACCCGGTTCCGCTCGACGATCCCCCCACCCTCGAACGTTGGATGGACGACGCGGTCGCGGCGCTCGACGCCGCCGGTGCCGACGAGGTCGCCGTGATCGGGGACACCGAGGGCGGCCCCATGGCGATGCTGTTCGCGGCAACCTTTCCGCAACGGGTACGGGCGCTCGTGCTGATCAACTCGTTCGCGCGGTGGCAACGCGCCGACGACTATCCGATCGGCATGCCAGCGGCGACGACCGAGAAACTGATCGACCGTTGGCGCCACAACTGGGGCTACACCGCGGAGATCCTCGGCCTGACGGCCCCGTCGCTGGCTGACGACGAGCAGGCGCGCCACTGGCTCCTCCGCTATCAACGGCTGGCGATGCCTCCCGGCGCAGCGGAGGTGATGTACCGGTGGGTGCTGTCGGTGGATGTCCGCGAGGTGCTGCCGAGCATCACCGCTCCGACACTGGTACTGCACCGACGTGACGCACGGCACCACCGCATCGCCTTCGGACGTTACCTCGCCGAGCACATCCCCAGGGCGCGGCTGATCGAGCTGGACGGTGGGGACACGTTCCCGTTCCACGCCGGCGACATCGAGCCGCTGCTGTCGGCCGTCGAGGTGTTCCTGACCGGTGCGCAGCACACGCCCTCACCCGGCCGGCGCCTGGCGACGGTGATGATCACCGACATCGTCGGATCGACTGCGATCGCCTCGCGCATCGGTGACGCCCGCTGGCGTGAACTGCTCGGCGATCACGACGCAGTGATCCGAGGGGCCATCGCGCGGTTCCGTGGCTACGAGCTCGTCCACACCGGGGATGGCATCGTAGCCAGCTTCGATGGGCCGACGCGCGCGGTGACCTGCGCACGACACGTCCAGGACGCGCTGGCCGACCTGGGCCTGAAGACCCGCATCGGGCTGCACACCGGAGAGATCGAGGTCGGACCTGACGGCACGACGGGACTGGCGATCCACCTCGCCTCTCGCGTGATGTCGGTGGCCGCGTCGGGCGGCATCGTCGTGTCTCGAACCGTCAAGGACCTGACGTTGGGCTCCGGCATCGCCTTCGAAGACAACGGTGAGCACCGGCTGCCAGGTGTCACAGACGCCTGGAGGCTGTACAAGGTCGACCACGGCTCGAGAGGCGACACGCAGCCAGGTTGAACGAACCGTCACCCGCTCGTCGTTCGCGGAACCCGAGTTTCTGTCCGGCGGAGCCGGTCGACCAATCGTTGGCGGAACCAGGCCCCCGCCAAGTTCTGGCGGTCTCCACTGGGCACCGACCACCCGAGAGCGCGGTGGGCCCGCCTCGGCCCTCCTCACGACGCTGACCGGACAGGACCCCCACTGGCACGGACGTAGCACGAGCACAGGAGACGAGACATGGCGCAGGCACCTGTCAGCACCACTCTGGAGCGATCGGTGCAGACAGCGAATTCGTGGATCCACGACATCGCACAACGGTTGGACGTGGACCCCGACAAGGCGACGACGGTCCTCGGGCGCTGCCTGGGAGTGATCCGCGACAGTCTGACCGTCGACGAGGCAGCGGACCTTGCGGCCCAGGTGCCCATCGTGATCCGTGGTCTCTACCACCAGGAATGGAAGCCCAGTCGGACGCCGGTCCAGCGGAGCCGTACCGACGACGCGCTGCAGGAGTTGGCACAGCAACGCCCGTTCTCGGCCGAGGTCGACCCGGAGACGGCGATGGCGGCGGTCGGCGCCGTCCTCGGGTCCCGCGTGACGCGGGGCCAGATCGCCGATGTCAACAGTCAGGCCCCCAGCTGGGTCGCCCGGTTCGTCCAACCGGCAAGTCGCTGAGACCCGGAACCGCCGGAAGCCCGAGATGCGGGACGGTTCAGGCCGGCTCATCCATGGCGCGCCGCCTCACGTTGTGGCCGGCGTCGTCCATCCAGCGCGATCCGCCAGCTCGGTCGTCGCATGTGGTGCTCGCCGCCCACCGGGGGAATGACGAGCCGACCGCTCAGGAGAGACTGACATGACGCTGGCATCGCACCGTCTCCCGCACCGCCGCGCGCATCCCGCCCGAGACATTCGGCATCGCCGTCGACGTGCTGCGTCCACTCGTCGCCCGTGGATCGCCCGCAGGCCGCGGGTGGCGGACGTGGCCGAGCGGTTCGATGCAATCGGCGGGCGGTCCCCGGATGCAGCGTGTGCGTGACCGTCACCGGCCTGGACCCGTGGTGGTCCGGCTGCCGGGCCGTACGGTCGCGCTGATCGTGGATCCTGACCACGTGCGTCGGGTGCCTGGACCAGTCACCGGAGAAGTTCTCGACGGCCAACCGCGAGAAGTGGGCCGCGCTGGCGAGCTTCCAGCCGCACGGCGTGCTGATCTCCGACCCCGACCAGCGCGCGCAGCGCCGACCCTTCAACGAGCGGGTGCTCGACACCGACTAGCGCGTGCACGGCATGGCAGACCCCATCGTCGTCAAGGTCGGTCAGGAGGCGGAGCGGCTTACGGAGCACATCCGGCGTGTCGGCGAGCTGACCTGGGACAGCTTCATCATCGTGTGGTGGCGGGCCGTCCGTCGCGGGATCCTGGGCGACGCTGCGCGCGACGACCACGCGCTGACCGACCTGCTCACGCGACTCCGGCGCGACGCGAACTGGTCGTATTTCACGCCGACACGACGGCGCCTGCGGGAACGGTTCGACGCGCGGCTGCGTGCCCATCGACCGTGCCGAAGCCGGTAGCCTGGCCGCACTCGTCGCGACAGTTGACGGTCACCGCGTCAGCGTGGCCCACCAGCATACCCCAGTGGCTGTTCGCGTCCGACCCGGCCGGCATCGCGTCGCTCCGCACGATGGAGATGGAGCCGTCGCGTTCCAGCACCGCGAACGTGACGTCATAGAGAGGCCGCCCGAGCGGGTTTGCTGCGCCGGTACCTCATCACTGCCTCCCGAGCCTGAGAGCACACCCATGGGGGTCTACGGGTGCGGCTGGTGGCTCGCCCCTCGTCTGCGGCCCGTGACTGCGCGCGTGACGTGACGCTCATTTTCTGGGATCGCTGGTCGGGTTGTGGAGTATGATCACGCGTGGGGGTGGCTCCGGCCGCTGGCCGGCCGGAGGGTCGGTCGGGTCTGGAGGTGGCGGGGTGGAGCACGAGGCGGATGTTGTGCTGGTCGGCGTGGGGACCGGCGGTGAGGATCTGGCGCTGCGGCTGTTGGGTGCGGGGCTTGACGTGGTCGGGGTCGAGCCGAACCTGATCGGTGGGGAGTGCGCCTACTGGGCGTGCCTGCCGTCGAAGCTGATGATCCGCGCCGCGAATCTGCTGCAGGAGGCGCGGCGCGTCAATGGCGCGGCCGGACGGGCCGAGGTCACCCCGGACTGGAAGCTGCTGGCCACGCGGGTGCGTCAGGAGGTGACCGGCGGCTGGGACGACTCGACGGCCGTCGCCCGCTTCGAGGGCAGGGGTGGTCGGCTCGTGCGGGGGTTGGGGCGGCTGACCGGCCCGCGCACGGTGGCGGTGGGCGATGACAGGTTCAGCGCCCGCCGGGGTGTGGTCATCGCGACCGGCTCGCAGCCGGCGATCCCGCCCATCCCGGGGTTGGGTGACGTCGATTACTGGACCACCCATGATGTGATCCAGGCCGAGACGCTGCCGGCCTCGGTGATCGTGCTCGGCGGCGGGACGGTGGGCTGCGAGCTGGGGCAGGTGCTGGCCCGGTTCGGCGCCGAGGTCACCATCGTCGAGCAGCGCGATCGGCTGCTGCCGTCCGAGGAGCCCGAGGCGTCCGATGTCGTCGCGGGGGCGCTGTCGGGCGAGGGCATCGCCGTGCACACGGGATCGCCGGTCGAGAAGGTCTCGTCGGAGGACGGGCAGCTCGCGGTGACCACCGGCGACGGGACGGTGCTGCGTGCCGAGCGGCTGCTGGTCGCCACCGGCAGGACGATCGACGTCTCCGAGCTCGGTCTCGACACGGTGGGTGTGGATGCGTCGGTTGGTCGGGTCCCGGTCGATGGGCGGTGCCGGGTCGCCGACGGGGTCTGGGCGTTGGGCGACGTGACCGGTACGGCCATGTTCACCCACGTCGCGCTGCACCAGGCCGGCATCGTCGCCGATGACATCCTCGGACTCGAGCCCGCCGCCGCCGACGATCGGCCGCCGCCGCGGGGCACGTTCACCGACCCCGAGGTCGGCGCGGTGGGCCTGACCGAGGCGGCGGCCCGCGAGCAGGGCATCGCGGTCGATGTTGTGGTCAAGCAGGTGCCCGCGACCTTCCGGGGGTGGCTGCATGGACCTGGCAACGCCGGTGTCTTCAAGTTGGTCGCCGACCGTGATGAGGGCGCGCTGGTCGGCGCGACGGCGGTGGGACCCGCCGCGGGTGAGACGCTGAGCATGCTCGCGGTCGCGGTCCACGCACGGGTGCCGCTCGACAGCCTCCGCGGCATGATCTATGCCTTCCCGACCTTCCACGGCGGCATTGGCGAGGCCATCGGCGCCTACGCCCGCGGGCTGGTCACCGTGCTCGACCCCGACTTTCGCCCGCTGACCGACTGATCCCTTGCAGCGTCCACCTGTGTAAGGACCGAGCGATGAAGACGGCGACGGACGGCACGACGCAGCCGGTGCTGCTGATGCTGGCGGACATCAGCGGCTACACGCAGTTCATGCTGCAGCACGACGCAGCGCTGCGCCACAGTCAGACCATCATCGGCGAACTGCTGGAAAGCCTGATCAGACAGATCGATGTGCCCCTGCGGATCTCGGCGATCGAGGGCGACGCGCTGTTCCTGTACGCGATCAAGAGCGGCGATGAGGAGATCTGGCGTCGGCGCGGCGCCAGCCTCGTGGAGCGGCTGCGCGGGCTGTTCCACACGTTCGCGCAACGGCTCGTGGAGATCGGCGCCTACTCGGTGTGCAACTGCAACGCCTGCCGCATCGTCGGAGACCTCAAGCTGAAGATCGTCGCCCACTCCGGCGAGGCGATGTTCACCCAGATCGGCCAACACCCGACACTGTCCGGTCCGGATGTAATCACGCTGCACCGGCTGGCCAAGAACTCCGTGCGTGAGCGGCAGTACTTCCTGATGACCGAGGCCGCGTACCGCGACCTCGGCGAACCCGGCGGCGATGGTGTCATCGAGGGCAAAGAGGTGCTCGACACCGGGACGTTCACCACGTACACGGTCGTGCCCGAGGTGACAGTGCGTGACGACCCGGCGTTCATCCGGTCGCGGTTCTCCGACGACAACGCGGCGGTGCAGATCCTGCGCGACGAAGTGTCCCGCGAGTACACCGATGTCGCTCGGGACCCCGATCGCGGCTACCACTTCAACACCGGCCGCGCGGCGCTGGCGACCAACGGCTATGACGACGCGTGGCTTGACGGTCTGCCTGACAACGTCATCGCCTCGTTCGCGGGCACCGGCAACCCGTTCGCGATGGGCATGCCCGCCGAGGGCGAGTATGTCGTGGACATCGGGTCGGGCGCGGGCCTGGACGGGCTGATTGCGGCGCGGGCGGTGGGGCCCGCCGGGCATGTGATCGGTGTCGAGATGACCGAGGCGATGCTGGACAAGGCCCGCGTCGGAGCGGCCGAGGCGGGCTTGGACACCGTCGAGTTCCGCGAGGGGTTCTCGGAATCGCTGCCGGTCCCGGACGGATGGGCCGATCTGGCGATCTCCAACGGGTCGGTGAACCTGTCGCCGGACAAGTCTCTTGTCTTCGGTGAGATCCTCCGGGTGCTGCGGCCGGGCGGGCGGCTGCAGATCGCCGACATCACCGTCGAGACGCCCGTGCCGGAGGGCGCCAAACGTGACATCGATCTGTGGACCGGGTGAATCGCGGGAGCTCTGCTGGAGGCGGAGCTCGAGGCCACGGTCGTGGCCGCCGGATTCGAAGACTTCGAGATCACCTGGAACGCGAACATCTTCGAAAGGGCCGCGAGGCCGCGCAGGGAGGTCGCCGAGTTCGGCACACGCGGTGTCAACTTCCGCGCCCGCAAGCCCGCCTGAGGCCCCATCGGCATCGGACTGGCAGGCGCCGGTGCGCGTCAGCCGCGACCGGACAGGGGCGAAGCGGGCGTGGTTCCCGCATACGGACGACCACGATGGCGCCGGACGCGGCGGTGAGCCCGGCGACGGCCAGCAGCGGCAGGACCGGTACGCAGCGCCCCGAGGTCGCGGTGCAGCGCTCCGGGGACGTACCGGCGGCCCACTCGGAGGTCTGGCGCACGTCGAGCAGCCGGCGGTCTGACGCATCCCCCACATCCATGCGAGTGCTCAGGAGGCTAACGTGAGCGTGTTGATGATCATCAACGGTGCGGCGTACGGGTCGGAGCTGCCGTTCAATGGGCTGCGGCTGGCCGCGGCCCTGGTCAAGCGCGAAGGCGTCGATCTGCGGGTGTTCTTGATGGGCGATGCGGTCGTTTCCGCGCTGGAAGGGCAGCAGCTTCCTGATGGTTACTACCACTTGGATCGGATGGTGCAGTCGATCACGCGTCGCGGAGCTGAGGTTGGCTGCTGCGGGACGTGCATGGACGCGCGCGCCGTCGCAGATGAGCAGCTTGTCAAGGGGGCAGTTCGCTCCACGATGGAGCAGCTGGCGGACTGGACGCTCGAGGCCGATAAGGTCGTGACGTTCTGACCGGTCACCGCTGGATGGGGCCGCCGGCGTGGCGCCACTCGGGCAATCCGTCCTCGAGCCGTAGCGCTCGGCGGCCGCGTTGGCGCAGTCGGCGGACGGCGTCATCGGCGTAGACGCAGTACGGGCCGCGGCAGTAGGCGACGATGTCGCGGTCTGCGGGTAGCTCGTCGAGCTGATCCAGCCGGTCGGGTGGGATCGAGATGGCACCGGGCAGGTGGCCCGCGGCGTACTCGGGTTCGGGGCGGATATCGACGAGGATGACCTCGTCGCGGCGCAGTCGTTCGAGCAGTTCGTCGCGGTTGATGACGTCGACCTCGCTGCGGTCCCCGAGGTAGGCGCGGGCGAGCGTGTCGAGGCCGTCGACCTGTTCGGCGGCGACCCGGCGCATCGCCCACCACAGCTCGAGCACGTCGTCGGAGGCGAGCCGATAGTGGACGTGGGTGCCGACGCGGCGGCTGGTCACGAGTCCGGCGCGGGCGAGGGTGCGTAGGTGGTGGGAGGTGTTGGCGACCGACTGGTCGATCGCAGCGGCGACCTGCTCGACGGTTCGCTCGCCCTGGGCGAGCAGTTCGACGATCTCGACCCGCCGGCCGGACGCGAGCGCGCCGGCGATCGTCGCGAACGCGTCGAACAGTGCGTCCTTGGCCTTGCGTCGGTGTTCCGTCACGGGCATGGCTCACCCTCTCCTCATCCTCAGGCTATCAGCTTGTTCAAGTGAATCTTTGACAAGCGGACCAGATCAGGGCACACTGATATTCAAGTGATCACTTGAACACGCGGAGGGTTTGCTGTGGAGGTCTTGTCGCTGGTGGACGAGGGGCTGGGCAACAGCGCCTACGTGGTGGATCTGGGTGACGGTGGTGCGCTGGTCGTCGACCCCGAGCGGGACCCTCGTCCGTACCTGCGTGAGCTCGACCGCCGTGGGCTCGCGCCGAGGTTCGTCGCGGAGACCCACCTGCACGCCGACTTCATCTCCGGCGGTCGGGAGCTTGCCGTGGGCGGTGCGCAACTGCTGGCACCGGCCGGCAGCGATCTGGCCTTCGGGCACCGGCCGCTGGTCGATGGGGACGAGCTCGACCTGGGCGGGTTGACGTTGCGGGTCATCGCCACACCCGGACACACCCCGGAGCATCTGGCCTATCTGCTGTTGGACGACTCGCGGCCGGTGGCGTTGTTCTCCGGTGGGACGCTCATGGCCGGTGGAGTTGCGCGCACCGACCTACTGACACCTCAACAGACCGAGCCGTTGGCCCGGGCCGCGTACCGGTCGATCCACCAGCGGCTGCTGACTCTTCCGGACGACCTGGCGGTCTACCCGACGCATGGTGGCGGGTCGTTCTGCGCCGCCACCCCCGGCGGCGAACGCACCACTACGATCGGCCACGAGCGGACCTCGAACCCTCTGCTGATCGGCGATCCCGACGAGGACACGTTCGTGGCCCGCCTGCTCGGCGGGTTCGGCTCGTACCCGCCGTACTTCCTCGAGCTGCGCGACGTCAACCGCGCCTGCCCGATGGTGCACGGCCCCACTCCGCCGACGTTGCCGCAGATGACCGTGGAGCAGGTCGACGCGGCCGTCGCAGCCGGCGCCGAGCTGGTCGACGTCCGCGACATCGAGGCGTTCGCCGCCGGGCACGTCCCCCGTGCGCTGTCGAACCCGTGGCGGGCGCAGTTCGCGACCTGGCTCGGATGGCTCGTCCCCCGCAGCCGACCGGTCGTGTTCATCGCCGACGAGACCGTCGATCGCCACGACCTGATGTGGGCGGCGCTTACGATCGGGTTCGACGACCTTGTCGGTGAACTCGCCGGCGGCATCGACGCCTGGTGGTCAGCCGGCCGCCAGCTGGCCCGCACCCCGCTGATCGACGCCGAAGCAGCGGACGGCCGACGAGTGGTCGACGTCCGCCAGCGCTCAGACTTCACCGTCGGCCACGTACCGGGCGCGGTCCACGTCGAGCTGGGCGGCTTGGGCGAGGCGGCCGGTGAGGTGCGCGAGGCGGCTGGTGAGATGCCCGACGGGCCGGTGCTCGTGCACTGCAGTCACGGTGAGCGGGCCATGTCGGCCGCGAGCCTGCTAGAACGTGCCGGCCACCGCGACGTCGCGGTGCTGGCCGGCGGACCCGGTGACCTCGGCCGGCTGGAGACCCAGGCGTGAGCCGCACCGAGGAGCGCGCGCCGCTCCGGCTGGGGCTGCGGGAGAACCTGCCGCAGTTCGTGCTGCTCGTGGCCGTCAACGCGCTGGTCGGCGGGATGGTCGGTCAGGAACGCACGGTCCTGCCGCTGCTCGCCGAGCAGGAGTTCGGCCTGTCCCGCTACTCCGCGATGCTGACGTTCATCGCCGCGTTCGGCCTCACCAAGGCGGTCGTGAACTACTTCGCGGGCACGCTCGCCGACCGGTTCGGACGCCGACCCGTGCTGCTGGCCGGCTGGCTGTTCGCGATCCCGGTGCCGCTCCTATTGATCTGGGCGCCCACCTGGGGGTGGGTGGTGTTCGCCAACGTGCTGCTCGGTGTCAACCAGGGCCTGGCCTGGTCGGTCACCGTGATCATGAAGATCGACCTCGTCGGGCCGCGCCGTCGCGGGACCGCGATGGGGTTCAACGAGGCCGCCGGCTACGGTGCGGTGGCCATGACCGCGTGGGCGACCGGTGCGATGGCCGAGGCCGCCGGGCTGCGGCCCGCGCCGTTCCTGCTCGGCCTGGCGCTAGGAGCGCTGGGCATCGGCCTGTCCGCGGCGTTCGTGCGCGAGACCACCGGCCACGTCGAGCACGAGACCACCAGCCGCGACTGCGGCCCAGCAGGCCACCAAGCGGACCTGTCGGCCCGGCAGGTGTTCGCGTTGGCCACCTGGCGGGACCGGTCACTGTCGGCGGCCAGCCAGGCCGGCCTGGTCAACAACCTCAACGAGGGCATGGCCTGGGGTCTGTTCCCTGTCTTCTTCGCCTCCGGAAGCGCCGACCTTGGCACTGTGGGCCTGCTGACGGCGATCGCCCCGGCCGTATGGGGCGTCGGCCAGCTCGGCACCGGCGCGCTGTCGGACCGCATCGGCCGCAAGTGGCTCATCGCCGGCGGACAGCTGACCGAAGCCGCCGGGCTGCTCGTCATCGCCGTCGGCGACACGTTCGCCGCGTGGGCGGCCGGCAGCGCGCTGTTCGGCGCCGGCACCGCCATGGCCTACCCGACCCTGATCGCCGCCGTCGGCGACGTCGCCCACCCCACCTGGCGCGGCGCCGCCGTCGGGGTGTACCGGCTGTGGCGCGACGTCGGCTTCGGCGTCGGCGCCGTCCTCGCCGGTGCGCTCGCCGACCTGTACTCGATCGCTACCGCCATCGTCGTCATCGCCGCCATCACCGCCGCCAGCGGCCTCGACGTCGCCGTGCGCATGCGCGAGACCCATCAACGGCATTCGTCGACGGACCCGACATGAGCGACGCCGACATCCGGTAGGCATGCGCCCACGACGCAGGCTCGATCGTGCTGCCGCGTCACGCGATGCGACCGCGGTGCCGACCTCATCCCGACGGAGGCCTACGGCACACGGCTGCGCCGTCGAGCCTGCCCGTCAATGCGCCCCTCGTTTGAGATCGGGATTCGCGTCGCCGGGCCGGCATCCCCCTCTGTGCCGCGGCCTCGACCACGGGTGGCCGCGATGATCCAGACGGCTGCGCCGAGGTGGACCCCCACCCGCGCGCACGCTCGGGTGCAGCGCACTCCTATTCGATCCGAACCGGCGCGCGAAAGCGAGCATCACGACGGTCCGGACGCTAGAGCAGGCGCTCATTGGGATGCTTGACAGGCGAACCGGGTGCCGGCCAGCCGCCAGGCGACACCGCCGCCGACGAGCGTGCCACGCGCCGGCGTGGCGGCCTGCCCGTGCCCATCACCGAGGCTCGCCGTTGCTTCCCCCGCCGCGGTGTGTCGGACATGGGCGAAGTGATGTTGCACCTTCGGATAGCGGCGACGCGGCGGTGTGTTGCGATGATCGAGCGCCGATGGTTGCTGCAAGATCGCGAGTTCCGAGGCGGTGCAGACACTGCGGCGAGGCCATACCGTCGATTCGTCGGCCTGAAGCAACGTACTGCTCGCCGTTGTGGACGATGCGGGCGGCCAAGAGCGTCGATCCGCCGGGCGTTCGCCAGTGCCCGATGTGCGGTGCCGCGATCGACGCGGCACGGCACGCGAACCGGCGGTGCTGCTCGCTGACGTGTCGCGACCTCATGGCCCGACAGCGCCTGATCGAACGCGGCCACCGGTGAACACGAACCACATGGCCATCGCCGAGCACTCTTGACCCTGCTCATCATCACGGCATCCGGGCTGTCCTACGGTCGCGCGACACGCTGCAGCTCCGCCCCTTCGAGGGTCTGCGGTCAGGTGAGTGGATAGCGTCCCCTCAATGTCCTGCGGCGGCCAGGCGGCGCCGTTCGCGGCGGGCGGCCCAGCGGCTGGATGGAAGCTGCCGCCAACGGGCGAGCAGGTAGGCAGCCAGGCCGGCGCCGAAGGCGGCCCACCACACCGGCGACCCGACCTGGAGCGGCCACTCGGGGTCGACGGCGTGCACGACGGCGATGCCGGTGAGACAGACCATCGCTTCGTGGCGGAGACGAGCCCGGTGAAAGACCACCGGCAGCGCCAGGACGGTCAAGCCCACGAGATCGCCGACGACGCCGCGCGCGAGATACGGACGGGCGTAGCGCACGTAGAGTCCGCCCGAGATCATAGCGGCGATCGCGCTCGACGCCAGCTCGCGGTCGTCAAGGCCGAAGCGTCGGGTGAAGGGCTGCCACCCGATGACCTTTCGAGGCAGCGGAATGCGGCGCGCGACGCGGGTGTCCGCTTCGAAACCCGGCTGCTCATGCCGCAGCCACTCCACGAACCACGGGTTGTTGAGCGCGTCGGCGCGGCGGCGGTGGCGGACGAGCATGACGGCCTCGTGCGGGTCCATGCCGCGCTCGATGAGCGTACGAGCGATGACCAGGCCCGAGCGGTTGAGGCCGGCGGCGCATCGCACGAGCACGGTCTCGCCCTCGTCCATCCAGGCGGAGACGCGCCGTGCCCACTCACGGGCCTGCTCGGGCTCGTCGAGCTGCGCATCGGGGATGCGCCACGACAGCGCCGTGCTCCCTGAGGGAACGGCCGCGTGCTCGTGCCGCTCCGCGCACAGCGTGACGACCCGGTCGAACCGGCCCTCGGCCAGCGCGGCTCGGCTCCCGCTCATCCACAGTCCGGGCACGATCTCGGAAGGGGCGTCGACAGGCACGCTCCCCAGCGTGCCAG
>DATHVN010000061.1 GCA_035461305.1 Euzebyales bacterium
GAGGTCATGTCATGTGACCTACCGCTGCCGCTGTCTGAGGTCATGTCATGTGACCTACCGCTGGCGCTGTCTGAGGTCATGTCATGTGACCTACCGCTGGCGCTGTCTGAGGTCATGTCATGTGACCTACCGCTGGCGCTGTCTGAGGTCATGCCGGAGTGAGGACGACGAGCGGGCGGGCACGGCCGTCGTCGTCGGCCACGACGGCGATCAGGGTCCCGTCCGCATCGAGCGCAGCGACCGGGCCGTCGTGACCGGTCGGCGCGATCGGCCGACCGTGCGACAGCTGGGACACGGCGTCGTCGGCGAGCACGACCGTAGGGTATTCCGCCTGCGCCATGGCCGCCGCCGGCGTCAGCAGCAGGCCATCGATCCCACCAGCGGCGATCGCGGCCTCAGCATCGTCAAGCGCCACCGCCTGTGAGATGCGCGCTCCACCCGACGCCAGGCGGCGCAGCGCGGTGAGATGCCCCCCGACGCCGAGCATCGCGCCGACGTCGTCAGCCAGCGTCCGCACGTAGGTGCCGGCGGAGCAGCTCACCAGGAGCTTGACCTCGGGGAAGCGCCCGGGGATGAAGTCCTCGAGCACCAGGTCGTGGATGACCACCGGGCGCGGCGCGCGCTCGACGACCTCACCGCGGCGGGCACGCGCGTGCAGCCGCTCACCGTCGACCTTCACGGCGGACACCATCGGCGGGACCTGCTCGATCGGCCCGACGAACCGCTTGAGCGCCTCACACACGATCTGCTCGTTGACGTGGGAGGCGTCCTGCTCCGAGGTGATCTCGCCATCGGCGTCGAGCGTCGTCGTGGTGCGGCCCAGCTGCATGCGCGCCTCGTAGGTCTTGCGCCCCGCCTGCAGGTACGGCACCAGGCGCGTCGCACGCCCCACGCAGACGACCAGCACACCCGTGGCGCTGGGATCCAGCGTGCCCGTGTGGCCGACCTTGTGGCCGTGACGGCGCCCGGGCGAACCGTACGCGCGACGCAGCGCACGCCGGATGCGGTTGGTGGCGTCATGCGACGTGCACCCGGCGGGCTTGTCCACGATCAGGACCCCGTCGGGAGGAATCGCTCGCGGTGTGGTCACCGGGTACCCCTCCTCGACAGGGCGGCGTCGTCCCCGCGCGCATCCCTGGTGTCCGACCGCTCCTCCGTTTCAAGGCGCGCGTGCGTGTGCAGCGGGATGAGAGCGCTGACCTTGCCGACGACATCGGCGATCTCTCCATCGACCACCATGCCCGCGAGGAACGCGTGGCCGCCACCGCCGAGATCACGTGCGATGCGGCCGACGTCAACCTCGCCGCGGCTGCGTAGCGACACCTTCCACGCGCCGTCCGACTGCTCCTTGCCGATCATCGCGACGCGGGCCGTGCCGACGCTGCGCAGGACCTCGATGAGGCCCTCCGTCTCCTGCCAGGCGACGCCGAGCCGCTGCAGGTCCTCCTGGGTGATCGCGGTCCACAGGAGAGAACTCTCGGGCTCCAGCGTCGCGCGGTCCAGTGCGCGGCTCAGCAGCTTGAGGTAGCCGAAGCTGTGCGTGCTCCAGACCTGCTGGCTGATCGCGGCGTGGTCGATGTCGAGGCTGATCAGGCGCGCAGCCAGGTGCAGCACACGGGGGGTCGTGCTCGCGTACTGGAACCGGCCGGTGTCGGTGACCAGGGCCGTGTACAGGCACACGGCCGTGTCACGGTCCAGGTCACCGCCCATCCGCGTGATCAGTTCGTCGACGAGCACGGCGGTCGCCGCCAGCGACCCGTCGACCAGGCGGATGTCGCCGAACGCCTCGCCGCTGGAGTGGTGGTCGATCACGATGAGCGTGCCAGCCGCCTCTGCTGCCGCACGTAACGACCCCAGTCGCGCGGGCGCGCCGGTGTCGAACGCAACCATCAACCGTGGTGCCTCGGGGAAGCGCTCGGGCACCACGAGCGTGTCGAGGCCCGGCAGGAACGCGTACTGCGGCGGCACCTCCAGTTCGGCGCCCGCGTCCTCCTCGGGCATGCCCCAGCTCGCGGTCGTGCGCACCCCGCGAGTGTGAAGGAAGCGCTGGAGGGCGAGCATCGAGCCGATGGCGTCGCCGTCGGGGTCGACATGGCACGCGAGCGCCACCTCGTCGGCGGCTGACAGGGCGTCGACCGCCGCCTGCCATGCCGATTCGCTGATCGTCACCGGTCTGGTCGGGCCTCGTCGAGCAGGGCCTCGATCCGTCGACTGTGCGCGGGCACCGGGTCGTGGACGAACTCGAGCACGGGGACCTGCCGCAGCCGGAGCCGCTTGCCCAGCTCACGGCGCAGCAGCGGCGTCGCGCTGGCCAGCCCCTCGGTGGTACGCTCGCGCGCCAGCTCGGCCGCAGCGTCGTCGACGACCGCATCGTCGTCATCGGCGGCGCCCGGCACGTCCGCTGGAGACCCCAGCACGGTCCAGAACACGGTCGCCTTGCTGAAGTCCGGCGTCGTCCGTACGTCGGTGATCGTGACGAACCCCACGCGGGGGTCCTTGAGCGTCGTCACGAGCTCGGCGAGGATCTCCTTGATCCGCTCGGGTACGCGGTTCGCTCGTGGGGAGCTCACTTCAACAGCCTTTCGCTCACGTGGCGGGGCGCCGCCACCGCGCCGTCCCGGCCGCACTCACAGCAGCTGAGGTGCGGTGATCTCGACCTCGATGTGCACGGGCTCGACATCGTGCTCGCGCGTGACGATCTTCTCGACCTGCTGTGCGACCTTGCGCGCTCCGACCTCGCTGCCCGCTGCGATGGCGACGCCCAGGTCGCACCGCTGCCAGGTGTCCTGGCCACCGACCTCGGCGACCGAGACGTTCAGGTCGCGCCTCAGCCGGGAGATGAGGCGTCTGGTCACGCCGCGCTTGTCCTTCAACGAGGTGCATGCGGGCAGCCGCAGCCCGATGGTGACGATCGCCACAACCACGTCTGCCCCAACCTTCCCGGCCGGCCGGCCCTAGGTGCGGTCGATCTCGCGCTCCTCGTAGAGCTCGAACTCGTCGCCCACCTTGATGTCCTGGAACCGGTCCAGACCGACGCCACACTCGTAGCCCGACGCGACCTCGGTCACGTCGTCGGTGAACCGGCGCAGCGAAGCGACCTTGTCGTCGGCCACGACCACGCCGTCGCGGATGACGCGCAGCGCAGAGTTGCGCCGGACCGTGCCCTCGGTGACGTAGCACCCGAACACGAAGCCACGAGGGATCTTGAAGATCTCTCGCACCTCGGCCCGGCCGGTGACGATCTCCTCGAACTCGGGTGCCAGCATGCCGGCGACCGCGTGCTCGATGTCCTCGACGGCCTTGTAGATGACCGAGTACTGCCGCAGATCGATGCCGGACTCCTCGATCGCCTGACGGGCGTTGGCCTCGGGGCGGACGTTGAAGGCGATCACGATCGCCTCCGACGCCCCGGCGAAGTTGACGTCGTCGACGGTGACGGCGCCCACGCCCTTGCGGATGATCCGGATCTTGACTTCGGGCAGCTCCAGCTTCTCCATCGCGTCGGCCACCGCCTCGACCGAGCCCGCGACGTCGCCCTTGATGATCAGGTTCAGCGTCTCGAGCTTGCCCTCGGCGATCGCGCCGGACAGGTCCTCCAGCGACAACGTCCGCCGCTCGGCGAGCTCCATGCGCCGCTCCCGAGACTGCCGGTTCTCGGCGATCTCGCGGGCGGTCCGCTCGTCCTCGACGACGCGGAACTCGTCGCCGGCCGCGGGG
>DATHVN010000062.1 GCA_035461305.1 Euzebyales bacterium
TGTGCCGAACGCCTCGTCCTCGCCGAACAACAACCTCAGCCACGCCGCGTTCCTCGAACTCAGGTCAGATCGCTTCGGCGGTCACGAGGCTGACGGGGCCGGCCAATGGGGAGTGCGTGACGGCCAGCCGGTGGCGGCGAGCCAGTCGTCGATCTCTTCGACGCTGTAGACATCGGCTATCAGCAGGCGGGCGCCGGCCTCGGCAGCACGCCGAACCCGGAGGAGCAGCTGTCGGTTCTCGTCGGGTGACCAGTAGTGAACCAGGTTGGCGAGCAGGAACACGTCGTAACCGGACGGCAGCTCAGAATCATGACCACATCACCTACGACCGCGGCGATGGCCACCACCTTTGGCGCCGCCCAGGGGATGCAACGGAGTTCCGTGATGCCCGGGGAGTCCGCGCACTTGGGGGGAGTCCCGGCGTGGGGCTTGCCTTGGGTGGCCGCGTCGGGAGCGGGGTGCAGCAGGCCCGCTGGCGGGCCGACGGAGACGCCGAGCGGACCACGGGGTCCGTCGTCGGTGCGGTAGCCTGTGCCGATGCGCGGCGAAGGGAGCATGGCGCTAAATCTCGACCAGCTGCTGTGGGCGGTGGAGCAGGCACCGCCGGTCATGGCCGCCGACGTTGTGGGCCAGCACCTTGCCGCGCAGTTCGGCGCTTCGGCAGTCGCGCTATCGGTTGCCGATCTCAGCGGCCGAGCGCTGACCCGGCTCAGCTACGACTCCACGGGCGATCAGGACCGGGCGCAGGGGCGGGAGACCGGCGAACGGGTGCCCTTGCAGGGCACGCCGCACGGGCGGGTGTTGGCCATGCAGAAGATCGAGGTGCTGCCGCAAGACGTGGGCGTGTGCGTGTACGCGCCGGTGACGAACCGGGGAGAGGCCATCGGCATCCTGGAGCTCGTGCTCCCCGACGCCCCCGATGACCGGACGGTGGCCGAGGTGGCCGCTGCCGCCCGCGTGCTGGCCTACATCGTGATCGCGAACCGGCGCTTCACCGATCTGTACGACTGGGGGCAGCGTTCGATCCCGTTGACCCTGGCGGCGGAGGTGCAGCACCGCCTGTTGCCCGGGTCGTTCACCTGCGAGGGTGGCCAGTTCACGCTCGCGGCGTGGCTCGAGCCCGCGGGGGAGGTCGCGGGTGACACGTTTGACTTCGCCCTGGAGCGTGATGTGCTCCACGTGTCGGTGACGGACGCGATGGGTCATGGCGTCGAGGCGTCCGTCCTGGCCACGTTGCTGGTCGGCGCGTTGCGCAACGCACGTCGCGCGGGCGCGGAGCTGGCCGCGCAGGCAGCTCTTGCCGACGAGGGGCTCGGCCGCTACGTCGGGCTGGGGGGCGGCTTCGTGACCGGTCAGCTCGCTCGTATCGACCTGCGTACGGGCACCGCGAGCATCGTCAACGCCGGCCACCCAGCGCCGCTGCGGCTGCGCGATGGTCGCGTCGAGAGCCTCGTCCTGCCGCCCGACCTGCCGTTCGGGACCTTGGTCCCCGGGGGCTACACGGTGCAGCCCCTACCGCTGGCGCAGGGTGACCGGCTGGTGTTCTTGACCGATGGGATGATCGAGCGGAATGCGGCAAGCGTCGACATCCGCGGCCTCATCGTGCAGAGCGCCGGCATGCATCCCCGGGAAGCCGTGCAGGACCTCACGCATGCAGTGCTCGAGGCAGCCGGCGGCCAGCTCCAGGACGACGCCACCGTCCTGTGTCTCGACTGGCACGGCGGAGCCGCAGACGACGTCGCCCCGTCAGCCGACACGAACCCCGGCTGAGCTCACCCCAGCTCGACGTAGTCCCCGCGACAGGGACGCCATGGCTCTACGGCCGAGCCCGCGTCATGGCAGCACCTAAGTACCTCTCCACAGAATTACAGTGACGTGACTCCTCCCACGCTTTGATGCGGTGACGCGGCATGGTTCCCTCGTCGAAGGGGAGCCCCGATGCCACGAAGAAGCCCGTATCGCATCGAACTGAGTGATGAGGAGCGTCGCCAGCTCGAGGCGGTCGACCGCCGCTATATACGTCACCATACCGAGAGGTCGTGCGAGCCAGGATCGTGCTGTACGCCGCGCAGGGACTCGGCAACGACGAGATCGCTGCGCGTCTCGACACCCCGCGCCAGGTCGTGTCGAAGTGGCGCAAACGCTTCTACGAGCATCGTCTCGCCGGACTTGGGCGACCTGCCCCGGGGCGGACGGCCGCCGGGTTTCCCCCCACAGGTGGTCGTGGCGGTCAAAGCGCTGGCGCGTGAACTGCCCACCACCACCGGCGTGCCGCTGGGGCGCTGGCACTGCGCCGACCTGCCCGTGCCGCGGTCGACCAGGGCATCGTCGCGTCGATCTCGGACACCACGATCTGGCGGTGGCTGTCGGCAGACGCGGTCAAACCCTGGCGGCACCGCTCGTGGATCTTCCCCCGCGACCCCGACTTCGCGGTCAGGGCCGCCCGCGTGCTGGCCGGCGGCGCGCACCGCCGGCAGCGACCACGACCGGCGAAACCCGGTGCGCCGCAGCGGCGTGCGCTCCGTCGTCGTGAAGACCAGCGCGTCGGGGTCGACCTCGCGCTCGAACCGCTCTACGAACGCCTGTCGCGCGTGGGCGGTGACCTCGCGACTGTCATTGCGGGCATGCATCGCGTGCGCCGCCAGTCGTGCGAGCATGCTGCGCTGACTCGGCGACATGCCGTTCGCCGGACAACGGTCGCTGGCAATCACGGACCTCCGATCGCTCACCGCGCTGGTCGCGCGTGTCTACGACCGATCAGTCAGCCCGATGGCACTGGCACAGAGGTTGCGTCAGAAGTTGTGTGTCGGGTGGATTCCGGCGCCAGCGGTATGCAATCCGCGCAACACGGCGCGCGACCGCGCCAGCCGCGTGCAAGGTCCAGCGATCTACGCGCGTTACGGACCACCGCGTCCTTGAACCGCGCTGGGAGTAGGATCTGTTATGGAGGTGGCGTTGTGTTCGAACGGATCACGCATGATCCAGCCGTGATGGCGGGTGTGCCCTGCATCCGCGGCATGCGGGTGCCTGTGGCGACCGTGGTCGGCATGGTGGCCGAGGGCATGACCGCCAATGAGATCCTCGACGACTTCCCCTATCTGGAGCGCGAGGACATCGCCGAGGCGCTCCGCTATGCCGCCGAGGCGGTCCGTGAAGTCAGCTACCCCTCGTGGCAGACGGGTGAGGTTCCTGATCGACGCCAGCTTGTCGTTTCGGGTCGCGGAAGCCCTCCAGGAGGCCGACCACGATGCCGTGCACGTCCGCGATGCGCTGACCGTGGACGCACCTGACACGGCGATCTTCCATTACGCCGCCGGCGATGACCGCGTCGTCGTATCGGCCGACACGGACTTCGGTGAGCTGCTCGCGCGTCTGGAGACCGCGCGACCGTCAGTGGTGCTGCTGCGTCGGCGCACGCGACGACGGCCGTCGGATCAGAGCACTCTGCTGCTCACGCACTCCCCGCGGTCGCCGATGACCTGGAGGCGGGCGCGATCGTCGTGATCGAGGAGGCGCGCGTGCGCGTGCGATCCCTCCCCATGGACGACCACGGGCAGGACACATAACTGGACGGAGTTCGCTGGGTCGCGACCTGCGTTTTCGCTGGTGAGCACAGCGCTCGGGGTGGTGCTTTCAAGCCGGCGGCGCGGGTTCGAATCCCGTCGGGAGCACGCAGAACGCAGCTGCGGCCCGTGCCCAGACGCGGTGCGCCCGTAACGCCGAGCACAGCGCTCCAGGCTACGAGTTGCGCAGTCGTGTCAGCATGCCTGTCGGCGTCTGGTCACCCTCGCCCCATTTGGGGCATGTGGGTTCGTACGGCCGGTGGGGAAGCAACCTGTCCCATTCCTCCTGGGTGAGGTTGCGGCCCGCGACCGTGCACGCGTGCTCGAGCAGCCGCTCGGACGCGATGGTCCACTCGCGGACGCCGGTGCCCTCGGTGAACGTGACGACGGTGCGGCCGCCGTCCCGGGTGCCCACGCTGACGTCCGCCTCGGGCCGCAGAGGATCCACATCCAGCCGCGCGCCTCCGTTGGCGGACTGCTCCACGCTCCAGATGGATGCGGTGCCCGCGCCACCCACGATGAGCAGCTCCGAGTCGGGGGTGAACCCAAGTGAACCGACGGCGAAGCCCGCAACGGCCTCCCGTGTGCTGTGCTGCTGCCATGAGCGGGCGTCCCAGAGGATGATCTGACCGCTGTAGGTCGCGGCCGCCAACCACTTGCCGTTGGGCGCGAACGTCAGCTGCGAGAACGGCAGGCGCTCCCGGAACCCCTCGCCAGGATCGAGGGTCTCGACGAGTTGCCCGGTCGTCAGGTCGATGACCTCGATGGTGCCACCGTCGACGGCCAACGCCGCGAGGCGTCCTCCCGGGTGCACGCCGATGGCACCGATGGCATCGGTCGCCTCGAACAGCTCCGCGCGCAGCGGCTCTCCCGTGGCCAGGTCGTACAGGCCGAGCTGTCGTTGCTCCGCCGCGAGCAAGGCCCGATTGTCCCAGGTGACGACGGCGTCCCAGGCGGTCTGGGCGTCGAGTTCCAGCGTGTAGGGCAACAGTCGGTCCCGCCGCACGTCGAACGTGCGCACGGTCACGGGGGAGGGAATCACGGGGCCGGACCCGATCGATACCGCGTGGATCAGCACGGACACCAATGCGATCGACGTTCAACACGTCCGGCGTACCGGCCACCATCGCTCGGAACGTCTCACCCGTGTCGATGTCGAATACGTCGACGCGGCCGTCCGGGTAGGCCGCGGACGCAATGGACCCGTCCGCCGCCAGGCCACGACCTGTGCACCAGGAGCGGGCCGTGGCCCGACATCGGTCACGATGCCCTTGGTGCCGGTCAGATCCCATGCCAGCACGGAGCGGTCAAGCCCGGCCGCGTACACGGTCCCGCTATCGGGGGAGTAGGCCGCCTGCGACAGGTTTCCCCAGTGGCCGCGGGGGACAGATGTCACCTCAAGGGTGCGCGGGCGTCAGCCGGGAACGTACCGTCCTGGCCTGGGATGCGCGGGAAGGAACAGCAGTCGCCCGGAAGCAAACGCGCCATCCCGCCCTATCGCGACTTCGGCTTCTCGACCACAGTCGAGCTCGCCACCCGCTCGGTACCGATCGCAACGGGCGGGACGTCTCTCGCGGCGCTCATCGACGACAGCGTGCCGATCGTGGGTCTCGACGGGTCGCCTCAGCGTGCGGCGTTGGGGTTCGCGACACGGGTTCTGTGAGTCTCGCGACCAGCGGCAGCCGGATGGTGCACCAGTGAGCGCAGACCATGCCCGTCCCCGCCATACTGCGTGACATGCAGCGCAGGTTCCGCCAGGTCGACGTGTTCTCGTCCGAGGCCTGCCGCGGCAACCCGGTTGCGGTCGTCGTGGACGGTGACGGGCTGACCACCGAGTCGATGCAACGGTTCGCGGCGTGGACGAACCTGTCGGAGACGACGTTCCTGCTGCCAGCGACAGAGCCCGGCGCGGACTACCGGGTGCGCATCTTCACGCCGGTCGCCGAGCTGCCGTTCGCCGGTCACCCGACGCTCGGATCGTGCCACGCCTGGCTGTCGACCGGTCACACGCCGGCCGACGAGGGCACCGTCGCGCAGCAGTGCGCTGCGGGGATCGTGCCGATCCGGCGCGGCGGCGACGGCCTGGCGTTCGCGGCTCCGCCACTGCTGCGGTCCGGACCGGTCGATCCCGTTCTGCTGGAGCGGATCGCCGGCGCGCTGGGGATCGAGCGCAGCGACGTCGTCGATGCCGAGTGGGTGGACAACGGACCTGGCTGGGTCGCCGTGCTGCTGGGCTCCGCGGAGGCGGTGCTGGAGCTGCGCCCAGGGTTCATCGACGCCGACGTCGGTGTCGTCGGGCCGAACCCACCGGAGGCCGACGCGGCGTTCGAGGTGCGGGCCTTCTTCCCGGTCAACGGTGTGATGGTCGAGGATCCCGTGACCGGTAGCCTCAACGCGGGACTGGCCCAGTGGCTGGTCGGCACGGGGCGGGCCGCGACACCGTACGTTGCGCGCCAGGGCACGGCGCTCCGACGCGCCGGCCGGGTGCACGTGACGGGCGATCCCGCCAACGGGTTCTGGGTGGGCGGCACCACGACCACAATCGTGTCGGGCACCGTGGACCTGTAGGATCTTCGCCCCGTTGCCGCCGGCGTCGGTGTGCGGACGGTGTCGAGACGCTGACCGAACGACAGACAACCGCTGTACGCTGCGATTACTGAACGCCCCCGTACCGCGGGAACGGGGGTCCCGTTCCAGGAGCATCCACGCCATGACCCCGATCGGCCGGAAGACCGTCGTCTTCCACGTCGGCGCTCACAAGACCGGTACCTCGTTGCTGCAGAAGTACATGCGCGACAACGTCGCCCTGCTACGTCGCAACCGCATCTACTACATCAGCCGCGGTGCCATGAACGACTTCGTCGGCTGGGGCAACAAACTGCTGACCGACCCGGATCCGCTGGCGCGCAAGATCCGCACGACGCTGCTGGTCCCGTGGTTCACAACGGTCATCGCATCACACGAGAACACCCTCGGACGCCCGCTTCGCAGACGCGGTGCCCATCTGTACCCCAGGGCGCCGGAGATCATCGACGCGCTTGGCGACGTGCTCGCCCCGTACGATGCAAGGATCGTGTTCTCGATCCGGCCGCAGGACCAGTTCATCGAGTCCTACTACCTGCAGTCGATCCATGAGGGACGCCACGAGCGCTTCGACGAGTGGTATGCCAAGGTCGACCTCGATGCGCTGTCGTGGGGACCTGTGGTCGACAAGCTGCACGAGGTGTTCGGCGACGAGCACGTCCACGTCATCGACTTCCGTACCATCACGCGCGGGCAGGAGGCGTACATCGGTGACTTCTTCACACGCATCGACCCGCGGTACAGGTTCGACATCGAGTACAGCGCACTGCGCAACCCGAGCATCTCGGACAAGGGCCTGCAGATGGCGCTCGCCGCCAACCTTCACCTGAAGTCAGGCGACGAGCGCAAGCTGATGCGCAAGTTCCTGCAAAAGCACTTCTCCAACCAGCGCTACCCGCGTCCCGCGCTGTTGTCGGACGACCAGAAGCGGGCCCTTCACGACCGTTATGCGGCCGAGTACGAGGCGCTCGTGGACGGGCGCGAACCTGCCACCGGTGCGACGAGGCGGGCGTGATCATGCAGGCACCCGACCTCGTCCTCCACATCGGCATGCAGCAGAGCGGCGCGACCATGCTGCAACGTGCACTGTCGCGCATGCGGCCCCAATTGCGTACGTACGGCGTGGCCTTCATCGGGCACCGCCGCATCGCAGAGTTCGAGCACCTCGCCGGCTGGCGCTGCCGCGAAGACGCCGCCCCCGCGCAGGCAGCGGCCTTCGAACGCGAACTGGCCGACGCTGTCGCCCACGAGCAGAAGCGCATCGCCGACGCCGGAGGGATGGCACGCGGCCCCGTGCTGATCGCCAGCGACCACCTTGTCGGCGCCGCCAACATCAACGCCGCGGACGAGGACACCTTCCGACCTCACGCCGTGCCGGCGATTGCCCACGTGGTCGCCGCGCTCGGTGCTGAGCGTGTACGGCTCGTGCTTCACACGCACCGCCAGGATCGCCTGATGGAGTTCTGCTACCTGCGAGAGATCCAGAAGGGCCGACACCACACCTTCGACGATCAGTTCCCACGGCGCTTCGAGCCGCTTCTCGACTACAACGACCTGATCGCGCGCCTCCGGGCGCTGCCCGAGGTCATCGACATCCGCGTCCGGCCATTCGAGCTGGTCGCTGCGGGTCCGCATGCGTTCGTCGACGACTTCCTCGGCGCGCTCGGGCTGTCCGGCACCCTCGACCTGGAGGGCGTCGCGGACGGTCTCGAAGCGCACCATGTGTACTCCCGACGCGGTCTGCGGATCGCACTGGGCATGAACCCCCATCTGGAGACCGCCCGCGACCGCAAGCTCGTACGGCAGTTCCTGCTGGAGAACTTCCCTGCCGGCGACGACCGCCAGAGCCGCTTCATGCCCAAGCGGGAGCGCCGCAGGATCCTTGCCGCGTACCGCGAGGCCAACCGCGATCTGTTCCGCGGTCACATGCCCGATCTGCCGGAAGACAGCTACGACGACAACCCCGCGACCGAACAGCTGGCCGACGTGCTGACCGGTTCGGACGACCACGCCCGCGACACCATCGCACGGCCCGATCGAGCGACCGGTGTGGTGCCGAAACGCGCCGACCGCCGCACCGCACAGGCCGCGGCGCGCGGCTCCACCATCGCTGACCGCGTGGCGATGCGAACCGGAACGGTCACGGGCCGGTTGAGCGAGACGCTGACGCCGCTGGTGGCCCGCGCCGCCGAGCGCAACCGTCTGCTCTACGACCTGAAGGTCCGGGTGCTGGCACGCCGCTGCGACGCGTTCGTGGTGTCGTTCCCCAAATGCGGTCGAACCTGGCTGCGGATGATGCTCGGTGCCGCCCTCAGCGAGCACTACGGGGTCACGGTCCGCAACCTGCTGCGGTTCACCGACGCAGACATCGATCATCCCGGCATGCCGCGCGTGCTTGCGACCCACGACGACTCACCGCAGAGCAAGGCACCCCACCGGGTCATGCGCAGCAAACGCGCCTACGCCGGCCGCAAGGTCGTCCTGCTGGTCCGAGACCCCCGCGACGCGGTCGTGTCGCTGTACTTCCACGTCACCCGACGCCGTCAGGTGCCGTACGACGGTGACCTCATGGACTTCGTCCGTGACCGCACCGGCAGCCTGGCGTCGTTGCTGGCGTTCTACGACGCGTGGGCGCCACACCTCGCCGACGACAACGTGCTGCTGGTCCGCTACGAGGACATGCGCACCGACCCACACCGTGAACTGCGGCGCCTCCTCGAGTTCCTCAACGTGGACGGTGTCGACGACACCGTGGTGCAGCGCGCCGTCGACGGGGCGTCGTTCGACCGGCTGCAGCGAGTGGAGCGCGACGGCTCGGCTCCCACGCGCGCGTTGCGCACCGACTCGACCGACGATCCCGAGTCCTACAAGGTGCGCCGCGGGAAGGTCGGCGGACACCGCGACTACCTGGCCCCATCCGACATTGCGATGATGGACGCGGCGATCGGGCGCAGCAGGGGGGCGCGCTCCCTCGGCTACGTCACGGATAGCGACAGCGGGCCAGACATCACATGAGCCCGATCCGTGCGACGGCCATCGCTGTGCTCGAACGCTTGGGTCTCGTCGAAGCGTTGCTCGTGGCGCGGGACCACGCGGCGAGCATACTTGATCCACTGCATCGCGCGGGGGCCCTGAGGACCTACGGCGGACTACTGGGCCGCAATGCCGACCTCCTGCTGGCCCACCACGATGGCGTCTGGGAGATCGCCCGCCGGGACGACCGCCTGATCGTCCGGGACGTCATGGCAGACAACCTCCACCTGGTGGTGTCGGCGCTTGAGCGCCAAGCCATCCCGTGCCTGATGGTCCCGATCCGAAGCCCGAACCGCCACCGCGTGATCGTGCCGTCCGTCCACCGTCGTGCGGCCCTCGACGCGTTGGCACAAACAGGTGACCCGGCGGTACACCTCTACATCGACGACGCCGACCTCGCACCGCGACATCGGCGCGTCGCAGTCGGCCGAGGTCTACCGCCGAGTGCGCGCGCACGTGCGCTGCGGCGGCCGGTGTGGCGCGTCTACGTCAACCGGGCTGACGTGCAGGGCCGCACAGTGCTGGGCCACCTGCACGGGTGTGAGGTGGAGTTCTGGTCGGAGTCACAAGACGTCGGGGCGCGTGGCGTGTCTCCGCTCGTCGCAGAACGTTGGAACAAGAGTGTCGCCGATGTGCCGCCGGACGTCGCACCCACCGGCGCCACCGAGATCGGCGACCGCCCCGCACCCATCCTGCGCGAGTTCGGCACCGCACCGCACTTCGATGACGTCACGTTCCCGATCGACGTGGTCTACACCTGGGTCGACGGGTCCGATCCCGCATGGTTGGAGCGCAAGAACACGGTGCTGCGCACCCTCAACGTCGAGACGGTCCACCCCGACGCACACGACGCGTCGCGCTACCGCAGTCGGGACGAGTTGAAGTACTCCCTGCGCTCCGTCGCGATGTTCGCCGACTTCGTGCGTCACGTCTACATCGTGACCGACGACCAGGTGCCGACATGGCTGAACACCGAGAACCCGCGAGTGACGGTGGTGTCCCACAAGCAGATCTTCGGTCCGACCGGCACGCTGCCGACGTTCAACTCCCACGCCATCGAGGCGTGCCTGCACCACATCGACGGATTGTCCGAGCACTACCTGTACCTCAACGACGACTTCATGTTCGGCCGCCGGGTGCGGCCCGACACGTTCTTCCTGAGCAACGGCTTGGCCAAGTTCTTCCCGTCAAGCGCTCTGATCGGGCTCGACGAGGCCGACGGCGTCGCCCGCTCGGTCGACGTGGCGGCACGCAACAGCCGCGCGCTCGTGCAGCGGCGCTTCGACCGCGTCACGCATCAGAAGATGAAGCATGCGCCGTACCCCCAGCGGCGCAGCGTGCTCTACGCTGCCGAGAAGGAGTTCGCGGACGAGTTCGCCCGGACCATGTCGGCGCAGATCCGCAGCCGGACCGACCTCCCCGTGGCGTCGTCGTTCTCGCACTACTACGGCTACATGACCGGTAGCGCCGTGCCCGGCGACGTCGCCGCACGCTACGTCGAGCTCAGCGCACCTGACTTCGAGCGCCGGCTGCGCAGCCTGCTCGACAGTCGCAACGTGGACACGATCTGCATCAACGACGCGGCGCACCCGCACACGCCCGACATCGCGCGACGCGAACGCCGATTGCACGAGTTCGTGGACACCTATTGGCCGGTGAGAAGCGAGTTCGAGCTGTGAGGCGACGGTCCGTCCGCGGCGCGGCCCTGGACATCACCAACGCCAAGGTGGCCAGTCTGGCGCCCACATGGCGGCCCTATCGCGGCGTCAGCGTGCTGTTCGACAATCCCGGAACCCGGCTGCCCCCCGGCGTGGCGCGGCTCGAGGACATCGCCGTCGTCGAGCCGGAGCGGCAGCGCCTGTACGACGACCTGGCGTGCGCGGTCGCCGACGGCGACGAGAACTGGGGCGACCGGCACGGCCTGTGCCCGCTGCCGCGCCACAGCTACCACGTCACGGTCTGCGACGGACCGAACCAGCACAGCGGCATCCCCAGCGTTTCGGCGCTGCTCGACGGGCTCCCCGCCAGCCTCGAGCGGCTGACCGACGAGCTGGTCGTCATGGCGGACGCGCGCGTGCTTGCAGTCGCTGCGGACAATGGGGTCACGCTGGCCGTCTCCGAGATCGTCGTGCAGGGGCACGTGCTCGCCGCCCGGCTCGTGCCGGTCGACCCCGTCAGCGACATCGCGCTCGACCGCATCGCGGCCGCCCGAGCCGAACTCGTCGACGGCCTGTGGACGGTCTTTCGGCTTCGAACCCAACACTGGCACCCGCACGTCAGCCTCGGATACTTTCCCAACCGCCACGCGGCCGCCGCGGCAGGCGCTGCACTGCCCACCGCCTACCAGGATCTCCCTGCAGTCCTGGACACGTCGATCACGTTCGCGTCGGCGGCCGTCTACGGCTTCACCAACATGGCGTCGTTCTTCCGCGTCGATCCCGATGCCACAGCCCTACGCTCCCATGGGCTCGGTACCGGCAGGTAGGACTGCAGGAACCGTGCTGCGGCTGCGCGCATCTCGTCGGCCCGATCCGGCGGCGCATCGGTCTCGTTGATGCAGATGGCGTCGACGTCCCTGCGCTCGAGCAACCTGCCCATCTGGAGGCTCGCCCAGCGGAACGCGATGTTGACGTACTCGGCCGCAATGTCGGCCGGTACCGCGCGGCCGGTGGCGAACGCGTAGTAGTGGGCCAGGCACGATGCGATGTTGAGGTCGGTCGGCTGACGGAAGCGGCTCGCGGCCGTGCGTGCGAACTCGTCGGGAAAACGCTGCTCCAGTTCGACCAGCACGCTGCGGAGCTGGGGGTACGGGACGTGCAGGATCTTGCGCCCGACATACACGTCACAGTGGTTGCGCAGCAGATCGCGAACGTTCTTCGAGGCGCTGTCGACCGGCAAGTCATCCGTCGAGGGCGGACCACCCGGGATCGGCGCGAGCTCGTCGGGGAACAGCTTCGCCAACCCGTTGGGGGTGAAGAACGTACCAGCCGTCACCTCACGTCCCAGCACGAAGTCGTCGTTGAGGTACAGGTAGTGCTCGGACAATCCGTCGATGTGGTGCAGGCGCGACTCGACCGCGTGGGAGTTGAACGTCGGCAGATGTGCGGAGTCGAGCAGCTCATCGTGGTCGACCATCCGGATGTCGGAATGGTCGATGTCGAGCCACTCGGGAACCTGACCGGCCGTCACGACGAAGATGCGCCGTACGAACGGGGCGAACAACGCAAGCGAGCGCAGCGAGTAGCGCAGCTCGTCGTTGTCACGGTACCGCGACGGGTTGATGGCCTGCGGATGCAGCGGACGTCGCTCGTACGCCAGGGCTTGCTCGAGCTGCCGACGCCATCGCGGATCCCGATCGTCAACCCAGGTGTAGACCACGTCGATCGGCATGCGAGCTGCGGACAGCGAGCGATGGTCGGAGAAGTCACTCAGCGTCGGGTACTCCCGACCGCCCACCGTGACCCGCGCCGGTGCGGTCGCCGAGTTCACCAGCCGGCCCGGACGGGCGCCGGCAGGGGGACGCGTGTTGTCACCCGCGCGGTGCCACAGCTCGATCAGACAGCCGTGCGACGCTCCGACGACGTAGCCGGGACCGAGGCGGTGGTTGCGGTACACCAGCATGCGCTCGGACCGGGCGGCGGCGCCCTCGGCGGTCACGAGGCGCCACGCCGGCACCTCACGGGTTCCGTCGGTGGCCTGCACATACAGGTCACCACCACGACCGGCCGCCGCCAGCGCGGCCCACACGCGCGCGCGCTCGGCTACATCGACGCCGATGACGACGGGACCGGCCGAATGGGCGTCGCGCACGAAGAATGGAACGCCCGCAGCCCGCAGTAGGTGTGCCACGATGGCCAGGTTGTCCTCCGCCACCTCGCGGACCGCGACGAACCGGAAGTTGACCGCAGACCGGCAGGCGTCGTCGGACTCGCCCCGGACGCGAGCCGCGACCGGCGACACGGAGTCCCGCCCGGAGCGCCACCGCGGCACGCTACGAGCGTAGCCGAAGCACTGGCGCGTCCGGCGCCACGCCTGTTGCGCGCGCTGTCGGACGTACTCCACGACGTACGAGGGAACGCGCCGCTGCACGACCGTTTGACGGAGCACGCGCGCGACCGGACTCATCGACCTGAGGTCTCGGCCCAGGAGGGGTTCACGAATGACACCTGACTCCGGCTGGTGCGGCTTGAGTGGTCTCGGTCAACGGCAGCACGTGCTCGGCGAAAGGCCGCGGCAACACCTCAGCCTAACACTGCGCACCGAGCGCACGACGCAGCTGGGCAGGACCATGGGTCAGGGGCTTGCGTTGACAGATTCACGCGGTTTGATGGGGGGGCCTGCGCCGCCGCCCAGCGGAGACAGGTCGGAGCCGAAGGGCGGCAGGCTCCGCGGGACTCGAGGATGCGTGCAGATCCAGGATCATCCGTCCTCCATACGGACACGGACCGATGACACAGTGCGGGCATCGACGCGCCTTCCCGGCCCTCTATCCGCAGACCAAGGATCACATCCGAGAGACCTTCGAGGAGAACGAGTTCGAAGGCCAGCCATCGGGCGTCCACATCTTTCGGCGTGACCTTTCCTGATCCTGTCCGGTGCAGGTCGTCGTCTGGCCGTTGTGGAGGGTGCACCGCGTGCGGGACAATGCGCAGCCAGGCCCGCGTCAGGAGGAGCGTGCGCATGAGCGACCAGCGTGGCGATCCGCCGTTGTTCGATCCGGTCGCCATGCTGCGCTGGGGCTGGCGTCTGGGAGAGGAGCTTCGCCAGCTGCCCGACGCGATCGCTCAGTGGCGAGAGGGTGTCACGCTCTTCCTCGCGGTCGCCCGGCGGCTGGAGTCGGCGACGACCAGCGCCGAGGACGTGTTGGCCCAGGTCGAGGCGTCGGGGTTGCTCGACCAGCTGGAGCGTCTTCAGGCCCTCACCCTCGAGATCGGTCACCACGCGACGACGGGCGGTACCGCCGTCGGCGAGCAGGTCCTCGATGAGACCCGGCGCAACATCGAGGCGTTCGCACGGCTGTTCACCGCTCCACCACCACCACCCGACCGGGACTGACCGCGCGGCCGTGTCGTCGCGGCAGTGACAACCAGCCACGACGGGCTACTCCGCCGCCGTCGGCTGGCGTACAGTAGTGTCCCCACGCCCGTCACCCGGCGCAGGTCGCACGCGATCCCGCCGACTGGCCGGGGTGACAGGTGTGTCCGGACGGTGACGCTCCGGGACCGGGAACCGTCGGTTCGGCCACGACCAGGCAGGCAGAACGATGACACAGCACATCTCGGCCGACCGCTTCGACGCCGCACTGTTCGATCTCGACGGCGTTATCACGGACACGGCCGACCTCCACGCGCACGCGTGGAAGACGATGTTCGACGAGTACCTGCAGCAGCGTGCGGCGCATCGCGGCGAGACGTTTGAGCCGTTCACCATCGAAGGCGACTACAAGACCTATGTCGACGGCAAGCCACGCTACGACGGCGTCCGCAGCTTCCTGCTGTCGCGTGGGATCGAGCTTCCCGAGGGCACACCGGCCGATCCGGCGGATACCGAGACGGTGTGTGGACTCGGAAACCGCAAGAACGAGCTCGTCAACAAGCTGATGGACGAGGAGGGCGTCGTCGTCTACGACGGCTCGGTGCGGCTGCTGAACCAGTTGCGTGACGCGGGCGTCCGGCTTGGCGTGGTGTCGTCGAGCAAGAACTGTGTGAGGGTGCTCAAGACCGCGGGCCTGCTCGACCTCTTCGAGGCACGCGTCGACGGTGTCGTCGCCGCTGATCAGGGTCTGCCCGGCAAGCCGGCGCCCGACACGTTCATCGCAGCGGCGCGTGACCTCGGAACGACGCCGGAGCGCGCGGTCGTGGTCGAGGACGCCATCTCGGGCGTGCAGGCGGGCCGCGCGGGTGGGTTCGGCCTGGTCATCGGCGTGGACCGAGACGGCGATCCCGAGGCGCTGCGAAGCAACGGCGCGGACATCGTCGTCGCCGACCTCGGCGAACTGGTGTCGTGACAGCCGGCGACAGGGGAGTGGGCGCGTGAGCATGCTACTGCCCGACGACGAGGTCCTCGCTGTCCCGGCGCGAATGCGCCGACGAGCCTTCAAGTTCCTTCCCGACGACCAGTATCCGGTCGACGAGTGGAAGCTGATCGAAAAGCGGTACAGCGACAAGTACCTCGGTCGCGTCGAGACGCTGCTGTCGCTGTCAAACGGCTACCTCGGGATGCGCGGCACCCACGACGAGGGCCGCCCAGTCGTGGAGCGCGGCACCTACATCAACGGCTTCCACGAGATCTGGCCGATCGTCCACGCCGAGGAGGCCTTCGGATTCGCCACCACGGGCCAGACGATCCTGAACGTGCCCGACGCGCGCACCTTCCACCTGTACGTCGACGACGAGCCGCTGTACCTCGCCACCGCCGACCTGCGGTCCTACGAGCGGTCGCTCGACATGCGCCGGGGCACCCTGACCCGGTCGCTCGAGTGGCTCACGCCCGCAGGCAAGCGGGTCCGCGTCCGGTCCGAACGGCTTGTGTCGTTCGAGCACCGCCACCTGATGGCCGTGTCCTATGAGGTCACCCTGCTCGACAACCACGCACCGGTCGTCATCTCGTCGCACATCCGCAACCAGCAAGACGAGCGCGATCCGGCAGGGGACCCGCGCAAGGCACGCGCGCTGCCCGACCGGGTGCTCGTACCGCAGGGGCACACCGCCGCCGCCGGCCGCTCCGTGCTCAGCTACCGCGTCGCCGACAGCGGCATGACGATCGCGTGCGGCATCGACCACGTGATCGAGACCGACAACGAGCACACCCATCACAGCGAGGCCGACCCGGACCTCGGCAAGACCGTCGTGGTCGTCGACGCCGAGCCCGGGAAGACCATCCGGATCCACAAGTTCGGCACCTACCACACGTCGCGCAGCACGACGACGCGTCAGCTCAGCGATCGCTGCCGGCGCACGCTGGACCGTGCGGTGCGTGACGGCTTCGATGCGCTGCTCGAGGCGCAGCGGTCCTACCTGGACGACTTCTGGGAGCGCAGCGACGTCGAGGTGCGCGGGAACCCCGCGGTCCAGCAGGCGGTGCGGTGGAACATGTTCCAGCAGATCCAGGCCGCGGGGCGCGCCGAGGGCACCGGCATCCCCGCGAAGGGCCTCACCGGGTCGGCCTACGAGGGCCACTACTTCTGGGACACCGAGATCTACGTCCTGCCGTTCCTGACCTACACGGCGCCGCGGATCGCCCGCAATCTGCTGCGGTTCCGCCACTCGCTGCTCGACGACGCCCGCCAGCGGGCCCGCGAGGTCAGCCAGCGCGGCGCGCTGTTCCCGTGGCGCACGATCAACGGCGAGGAGGCGTCCGCCTACTACGAGGCGGGCACTGCCCAGTACCACATCAACGCCGACATCGTCTACGCGCTGCGCAAGTACGTTGAGGTCACCGGTGACACCGAGCTGCTGGACACGCTCGGTGCCGAGATCCTCGTCGAGACCGCGCGGCTCTGGACCGACCTCGGGTTCCACCGCGATGACGGCCAAGGCACGTTCCACATCTACGGCGTGACGGGCCCCGACGAGTACACCACGCTGGTCAACGACAACACCTACACGAACCTGATGGCGCGATTGAACCTGCGTTTCGCCGCCGAGGTCGTGTCCGACATCCGTCGGGAGGATCCGGACCGGTACGCCGTGCTGCACCGCGAGACGGGGGTGACGGCCGAGGAGATCGCCGAATGGAGCAGTGCGGCTGACTCGATGTTCGTGCCGTACGACAAGGTGCGCCGGATCCATCCCCAGGACACCAACTTCCTGGACAAGGAGGTGTGGGACTTCGCCGCCACGCCCCGCGACAAGTACCCGCTCCTGCTGCACTTCCATCCGCTGGTCATCTACCGTTTCCAGGTGATCAAGCAGGCCGACATCGTGCTGGCGATGTTCCTGCTCGGCCACGAGTTCTCACGCGAGCAGAAGCGGCGCAACTTCGACTACTACGATCCGCTGACGACGGGTGACTCGTCGCTGTCGCCCTGCATCCAGAGCATCATCGCCGCCGAGCTGGGCTACGGGGACAAGGCGGTGGAGTACTTCCGCAACGCGGCGCTCATGGACCTCGCCGACGTGGCCGGCAACACCACCGACGGCATCCATGTGGCGTCGGCCGGCGGCGTGTGGATGGCCGTCGTCTACGGCTTCGGCGGCCTGCGCGACTCCGACGGCACGCTGGCGTTCGAACCGCGGCTACCGCGCACCTGGGACGGTCTGCACTTCCCACTGCAGTACCGCGGACAGCGCCTCGACGTCGACGTCCGCCATGACGAGGCCACCTACGAGCTCGCCGACGGCGAACCGCTGACGATCGTCCACCAGGGCAAGCCGATCGAGCTCAAGGCGGGAGAGGCGGTCACCTGCCCCGTGCAGCAGCCCTGACGCCGGCGGATGGGCGCTCAGCTGCGCCGGTTGATCGTCGCGGCGCTCGTCGTGGTGGCCGCGTTGTGGCTCGGCTCGTTGCGCAGGAGCGGGCAGATCCCTGCAGGTGATCCTATGGCCGGGGCGCCGTCCAACGTGCAGGCGGCCCGGGTCACGCGCGTGGTCGACGGCGACACGCTCCGCGTGGAGGTCACCGGCCCGGGTCGACTGCCCGGCGGAGAGCACCGCGTCCGTCTCCTCGCGATCGACAGCCCGGAACTGGACGACGGCGCCGGGCCGGAGTGTGGCGCGAGCGCCGCAGCCGCCTACCTTCGCGACCGCGTGCCCGCCGGGAGCCGGGTGTGGCTGGAGGCCGACCGGCAGGACGTGGACCGCTTCGACCGGCCACTGCGGTACGTGTGGACGACGGGAGACGCACTGCTCAACCTCGCGGTCGTCGAGGCCGGCCACGCGCGCGCCGTTCTGATCGCACCGAACAACCGGTACTCGACGGCGATGCGCGACGCCGAGGACGTGGCGCGAGCGGCGGGCGCCGGCGTCTGGAGTGCCTGCGCCGGCGCCTGACCGGGACGGGTCGCCACCGCACCTCGCCCGCACGGACCGCTGGCTACACTCGACCGCACATCCGACCCGTGAGGAGCACCGTGGCGACCCGACAGGCCGACACCTATGACGTCAGCGTCGACCGGCAGAAGGCCGCGCAGGCCGCCGGAACGTACGACCTCGGTGACCTGCCGGGCCCACTGTCCGAGCCGGTCAGCGCCGCGCGCATCGGCAAGAGCCTGCGTCAGGACAAGATGCTGACTGGCGCAGAGATCCTCGGCGACGTGACACGGCTGATCCCTGGTGCCGCGCTGGCGATCTACGGCCGCCCCGAGTCGCGGTGGGCCAACGCCTACTGGCGCCGAGCAGGCAACGCCGCCACGATGACCGAGCTTCTGAGCTACGCCCGGCAGCTCATCGGCATGCGGCCCGATGGCCACCTGGTGGTCTGCCTGTGCGGACACGCCGGACAGGGACCGTGCATCCCCCTGTGGGCGCCGCGTGGCGAGGTCAGCCTGACCGTTCAGCCCAACGACCTCGTCCTGCGGTTCGACGACATCGTCACAGCCGACTGATCGACCGCGTCAGGTCGACCGGCGCAACTCCTCGACCTCGGCTTCGCACTCCTCGACGAACTCCTGCGCGTTGCTGATGCGCTCGTCGACGCGCTCCGACTCCGCCAGCACGACCGATCGGCGCGCACCGATCGCCTCCACCACGGCCTTCGTCGTCTGGTCGATGGGCCGGCGCATCCTCCTCGGCACCGTGTCCGCCTGCTCGCGCACCTGTGCGACGAACGCGTCGAGCCGCTCGCGCTCGGCGATCAGGAACTCGCGGTAGCGCAGCAGGTCGGTGTGCTCCTCACGCGCCCGCAGGAGCGTGAAGTAGGCCGCGTCGTACTCGGAGCGCGCAGCCACCGGTCGTCCTACGCGCCGTCTGCCAGCTCGGCGAACAGGTAGGCCTCGGCGAGGCACGCACGCTCCCAGTCCTCCAGGTGCAGCGACTCGTCGATCCCGTGGGCCCGTGTGTCCGGATCCTCCACACCGGTCAGCAGCGCCGGAACGTCTCCGTACGCCTGGGTCAGCGGCTCGATCAGTGGGATGCTCCCGCCCATGCCGATGAGCACCGGCTCGGCGCCGAACGCGGCGGCCAGCGCCCGGCGGGCCGCTTTCATCGCCGGCTGGTCCGGATCGCCGCGGTAACCGTCACCGGCCGCGCCTGGTGTGACCTTCACCTGCAGCCCCCACGGCGCGTTCGCTTCGAGCCAGTCGACGAGCACGGTCAGAGCTCGTCCGGGTTCCTGGCCCGGTGCCAGCCGGGCACTGACCTTGGCGCGGGCAACCGAACTGAGCGTGTTGGACGCCTGCGCGACGGGGGTGGCGTCAAGCCCGATGATCGAGATCGCGGGCCGGTTCCACAGTCGCTCGAGCACGTGGTCGTCGCGTGCGCCGATCAGCTCGACACCGTCGAGCAGGCCCGCCTCCGCGCGGAACTGCTCGACGTCGAAGCGCAGGTCGTCGGCGTCGCTGGGACTCGACAGTGGGGGAACGTCGTCGGCGAACCCGGGGACGGCGACGGTGCCGTCGTCGTTGGTCAGGCCCGCGAGCAGCTTGACCAGGCCGGTCAGCGGATCGGGCACCGCACCGCCGTACATGCCGGAGTGCAGTGGATGGTCCAGCGCACGGACCTCCACGACGCAGTCGACCAGGCCGCGCAGCGTGTGCGTGATCGCGGGCATGCCGACCTTCCAGTTCATCGAGTCGGTGATGACGACGACGTCGGAGCGCAGCAGGTCGCCGTAGGCCTCGAGCAGCTGGCCGAGGTGCTCGCTGCCGGTCTCCTCCTCGCCCTCGATGATCACCTTGACGTTGCACGGCAGTCGCTCATAGGTGGACAGCCACGCGTCGATCGCGGCGACGTGGACCATGATCCCGGCCTTGTCGTCGGCGGCGCCGCGGCCGTACAGCCGTCCGGCACGCTCCACCGGCTCGAATGCCGGCGTGGTCCACGCATCGGGGTCGCCCGGTGGCTGCACGTCGTAATGGGCGTAGCACAGCACCGTCGGCCGGTCGGCGCCGGCATCCAGCCACTCCGCGTACACGGCCGGGTGGCTGCGGTCGACCTCGAGCAGCCGGGCGGCGTGGCAACCGCGGGCCGTGAGCAGGTCCCGGACGGCCTCGGCGCACCGGCGGACCTCGTCGTGGTCGAAGCCCGGCGCGCTGACGCTCGGGATGGTGACGAGCCGCTCGAGATCGATGCGGTGGGTCGCCATCCGGTTCACGAGCGTGTCTCGGATCTGCCTGTCGGTCATCTCCACCGCCTCGCCAGCGCGTTCCGGGGACATGGTAGGTGCGCCAGCGCTCCCGCAGGGTAGAGGTCATGGACGGCGACGTCACCGAGGTGTTCGGCGGACAGCGCGACGAAGGTGGTTGGGTCAGGGGTGATTGGGCAGAATTGACATTGACGTCAATGTCAACGACGATCGCACGTTGTCCCCCGCCCGCTGACGGAGGCGCACATGGCAGACACGATTCCCCCGGTCACCGGATCGCCGGCAGCCGACAGCGAGCCCGCATCGCTGCTCGGCACGTGCGCGGACTCGATGGGCCTGGTCGTCGCCCCGACCACCGGTCGCTTCGAGCCGGCCACCGGCACGGGACGCGTGCGCGCCGGACAGCTGCTCGGCCACATCACGGGGGGCAGGGGCCGTGCCGATGCGGTCCGCGCACCCGTCGACGCGCTGCTCAAGAACCTGCTCGTGCGGCCACGCCAGCTCGTGCGCCGCGGCCAGGCGCTCGCGTGGCTCGACGTCTCCCCCGCATGACCACACCCACGACGGTGGTGCCGCGGTAGGTTGCTGGTCATGACCTCAATGAGCGGTGGGTCACGGCCATGACCTCATGCAGCGTCAGCGGTAGGTCACAGCCATGACCTCATCCAGCCTCAGGGGGAGGGCAGGGCCATGACGCCACGGACCGCCGTCCTCGATGGCCTCGGCGTGGCCGTGCCCGACCGCGTCGTGACCAACGACGACTTGGCGGCCCGGCTCGACACGACCGACGAGTGGATCCGCACGCGGACGGGCATCGCCGAGCGGCGCATCGCCGACCCTGCCGTGGCGACCAGCGACCTGGCCTACGAGGCGGCCCAAGCCACGCTCAAGGACGCCGACGATGTGCCGCCGGCCGCAGTGATCGTGGCCACCACCACGCCCGACCACCCGATGCCGGGCGTGGCGCCGCTCGTCGCAGCTCGCCTCGGATGGGACTCAGTGCCCGCCTTCGACGTCCAGGCCGCATGCTCCGGCTTCGTCTACGGGCTCGCGTCAGCGGCCGGCCTGATCGCCGCCGGCGTCACCGACCGGGTGCTGCTGATCGGCGCGGACCTCATGTCGCGGATCACCAACCAGGACGACCGCGCGACGGCCGTGCTCTTCGGTGACGGCGCCGGGGCGGTCATGCTACGGGCCGGCTCACCCGATGAGCCGGGCGCAGTGGGACCGTTCGACCTCGGCAGCGACGGCGCACACGTCGACCGCCTGATCGTGGCCGCGGGAGGGACGCGCGTGCCGAGCCATCCGACCGAGCCCGCGCGCTACCTGTCGATGGACGGGCGGGACGTGTACCGGCATGCTGTGCGGCGGATGACCGAGTCGTGCCGCGCCCTACTGGACCGGGCGGGCCTCGGCGTCGACGACGTCGACCGCTTCGTGGCACACCAGGCGAACCTGCGGATCCTCATGGCGGTGGCCGATCGGCTCGGCGTCGCCGAGGAGCGGCGCGTGAGTAACGTCGACCTCTATGGGAATACCTCAGCCGCATCGATCCCGCTCGCGTTGGCCGACGCGGCGTTGCGTCCGGGCGAGCGGATCCTGCTCACGGCGTTCGGCTCCGGGTTCACATGGGGGTCGACGCTGATGACCTGGCCGGATCTCGGCCCGTGACCTCGACGACGTGATCAACCGACGGTGAAGGGAACATCGGACACATGAGCAGCGCTGTCTACGACAAGGTCAAAGAACTCCTCGTCGAGAAGTTCGGCGTCTCCGAGGACGAGGTCTCACCCGAAGCCACGTTCTCCGACCTCGACCTCGACTCGCTCGACCTCGTCGAGTTCGCCCTCGCCGCCGAGGAGGAGCTGGGCGTGCGCATCAGCGACGAGGAGGCGGAGCAGCTCGACACGCTCGACGACACCGTCAAGCTCCTCGAAGAGAAGGGAGCCACCGTCGAGGGGGCGGGGTGACCTCAAGGAGCGTAGCGGTGGGTCACATGACATGACGACTGAGATCGCGATCACCGGACTCGGCCTGGTCACACCGGCGGGGATCGGCGTCGACGCCAGCTGGGAGGGTGTCCTGTCCGGCCGGTCCGCCGGTGCGACGGACCCGAATCTCGCTGGCATCCCGATCGACATCAGCTGCCGCGTGGCCGACTTCGACGGCAACGCGCTGCTGGGGCGCAAGGTCGCGCGCCGGCTCGACCGTTTCGTGCAGCTCGGGCTCGTCGCGGCGCGCGAGGCGATCGAGGACTCCGGACTGGATCCCGAGAGCTGGGACGGCGCCCGGGTCGGCGCCGTCATCGGGTGCGGCATGGGTGGCGCAGCCACCTGGGAGGCGCAGCACACCGTGCTCATGGAGAAGGGACCTGGGCGGGTGTCGCCGCTGCTGATCCCGATGCTCATCCCGAACATGGTTGCCGGCCACATCGCGATCGAGTTCAACGCCAATGGGCCCAACCTGGTGACCGCAACCGCGTGCACGTCCGGCACGACGGCGCTGGGCGTCGCGCGTGACCTGCTGCGTGGCGGTGCCTGCGACGTGGTCATCGCCGGCGGGAGTGAGGCCGGGCTCACGCCGCTGTCGATCGCCGCGTTTGGTCAGATGCACGCCCTGTCAGAGCGGGTCGACGACCCTGCGGCCGCGTCGCGCCCGTTCGACGCCGACCGTGACGGCTTCGTCGCGGCCGAGGCTGCCGGGGTGCTGATCCTCGAACGTGCCGATGACGCCGCGGCGCGCGGCGCAACCGTGCGGGCGCGGCTGATCGGCTACGGCGCCAGCGCCGACGCACACCACATCACCGCCCCCGACCCGGACGGCGTGGGCGTGGGCCTCGCGATCACGTCGGCGCTCGCCGACGCGGGCGTCACGCCCGCCGACGTGAGCCACATCAACGCGCACGGCACGTCGACGCCGCTCAACGACGTCGCCGAGTCGAGGGTGATCCGGCGGATCTTCGGCGGCGACGCGCCGCCGGTCACGTCGACCAAGGGCGTGACGGGCCACTCGCTGGGCGCCGCCGGCGCCATCGAGGCAGCCTTCAGCGCGCTGACGCTGCAGCACGGACGCATCCCACCGACGGCGAACCTCGACATGCAGGATCCCGAGATTGACCTGGACGTCGTCCACGGCGCGCCACGCGACAGCAACGTCGACGTGGTCATGTCGAACTCGTTCGGGTTCGGCGGCCAGAACGGCGTCGTCGTGTTGGCCGGTTCCTAGGACTGCGGCCGTGCCACCTCGCTCCGACCGGTGCCCGGTCGTGGGGACCGCTGCGGGAGGTTCCACGTGACCGACGTCATCGACCCGCGCGCCCACCGTCTCGCCCGCATCCATGCACTGGTCGACCTCGACAGCTTCTCCGAGATCGGCAGCAGGGCGCGGCACCGCGTCACGGCGTTCGGCATGGATCGCAAGCGCCCGGACGGCGACGGCGTGGTGACCGGGCCGGCACGCATACACGGCAGGCCCGTCGAGGTCTTCGCCCAGGACCCGACGGCGCTCGGTGGATCGCTGGGGGAGGTGCACGCAGCCAAGATCGCCGCCGGCCTGGACCGAGCGGCTCGTGTCCGCTGTCCCGTCGTCGGCCTGCTCGACTCGGGCGGCGCGCGGATCCAGGAGGGGATCGCCGCACTCGACGGCTACGGCTCGATCTTCTACCGCAACGTGGCTCTGAGCGGTCGCGTCCCGCAGATCAGCGTCGTGCTCGGCCCGTGCGCCGGTGGGGCGGTCTACTCGCCGGCGCTGACCGACGTGGTCATCATGCAGCGCGACAAGGCCCACATGTTCGTCACCGGTCCGCGTGTCGTGCGCGCCGTCACCTTCGAGGACGTGTCGCTGGCCGACCTCGGTGGAGCGGACCTCCACGCGCAGACATCGGGTGTCGCCCACCTGGTCGCCGACGACGCGGCCCACGCGCTGGACCTCACGCGCCGGGTGCTCGGCTACCTGCCAAGCTCGTGTCACGATCTGCCGCCGACAGAGGCGCCGGGTCGTGCCGACCCCATGCCCCGGATCCCCGACGACCACCGTGAGCCCTACGACGTGCGCCGCGTGATCGACGGGATCGTCGACCACGGCACGTTCCTCGAGCTGCACGAACGGTTCGCCGAGAACGTCGTGGTCGGCTTCGGCAGGGTCGAGGGGAGGTCGGTTGGCGTCGTCGCCAACCAGCCGCTCGTGCTCGCCGGGTGCCTCGACATCGAGGCCAGCGAGAAGGCGGCGCGCTTCGTGCGCCTCTGCGACGCGTTCGGCGTCCCCCTGGTCACGCTGGTCGACGTCCCGGGCTTCCTCCCGGGCACCGGACAGGAGGCCAGCGGCATCATCCGCAAGGGCGCCAAGCTCCTCTATGCCTTCGCGGAGGCGACCGTGCCCCGAGTCACGGTGATTCTGCGCAAGGCGTTCGGCGGCGCCTACATCGTGATGAACTCCAAGTCGCTGGGCGCTGACGCGGTGTTCAGCTGGCCCGGTGCCGAGATCGCCGTCATGGGCGCCGAGGGCGCGGTCGACGTCATCCACCGCCGCGTGCTGGCCGAGGACCCCGACCGCCGTTCCGAGCTGCTGGCGCAGTACCGCGAGGAGGCGATGGACGCGACCGTCCCGGCGGAACGGCTCAGCGTGGACGAGGTGATCGACCCGGCTGGGACCCGCGACCGCGTCGCGGCCACCCTACGATCACTGGAGCGCTCGGTCCGTCCCGGCTACCGTCACGACAACTTGCCCCAGTGAGGCCGGCGGGCCGGCCCGCCTGAGAGGATCCACCGTGCTGCTCGACGACAAGCGCCTGCTCATCACGGGCGTGCTCAACGACGCCTCGATCGCGTTCCACGTCGCGCGCATGGCCCAGCGGCAGGGCGCCGAGATCGTGCTGACCGGTTTCGGCCGTGGCATGCGGATCACCGAGCGGGTCGCCGGTCGCCTGCCCGAGCCTGCCGACGTGCTGGAGCTCGACGTCACCGACGAGGACCACCTCAGAATGGTGGCCGCTGCGGTCGACGACCGCTGGGGTCGCCTGGACGGTCTGGTGCACGCCATCGGGTTTGCGCCCGACACAGCGATCGGCGGCAACTTCCTCGACACCCCGTGGGACGACGTCGCCACCGCGATGCACGTCTCCACCTACTCGCTGGTCGCGCTGGGGCGTGCGTTCGCCCCACTGCTCGCGGCCTCGGAGCGCGGCGCCATCGTCGGGCTCGACTTCGACGCGGCGGTCGCGTGGCCGGCCTACGACTGGATGGGGGTGGCCAAGGCGGGGCTCGAGGCGTGCTGCCGGTACCTGGCACGCGACCTCGGCCCGCAGAGGACCCGGGTGAACCTGGTGGCCGCCGGCCCGCTGCGGACCATCGCCGCGCGCAGCATCGCCGGGTTCTCCACGTATGAGCAGGTGTGGGAGAAGCGCGCACCACTCGGATGGGATCCCGGGGACCCCGAGCCGGTCGCCCGGGTGGTGTGCGCGCTGCTCAGCGACTGGACGCCGGTCGTCACCGGAGAGATCGTCCACGCCGACGGTGGCGCGCACGCGATGGGCGCCGACGTCCGCTGAGCGTCGTGGGGGTCAGCCGCTTCCCGGACCCACGGACCGCGGCCGGCGACGAGCCGCTGGCCTACGGCGGCGATCTCGAGGTCGTCACGCTGCGCGAGGCCTACAGCCTCGGCATCTTCCCGTGGCCCGGCGACAGCGGCACGATCTGGTGGTGGTCCCCTGACCCGCGTGCCGTGATCCCCGTCGGTGGCCTGCACGTGTCCCGCAGCCTGCGTCGCACGCTGCGGTCCGGCCGGCTGCACTGCACAAGCGACGTCGCCTTCGACGCGGTCGTCGCCGCGTGCGCGCATCGGCCGGGGGAAGGGACTTGGATCACACGTGGCATGCGCGCGGCGTACCGGCAGCTGCACGAGGAAGGTGGCGCACATAGCACGGAAGTGTGGAACGCCGAGGGCCGCCTCGTCGGAGGGCTGTACGGTGTGCCGACGGGCCGGGTGTTCTGTGGTGAGTCGATGTTCCACCGCGAGGCCGATGCCTCGAAGGTGGCGATGGTCACGACGATGCGCATCCTCGCGCGCGGCGGGTTCAGCCTGTTCGACGTCCAGCTGCCAACGGGCCACCTCGCGTCGATGGGTGCGGTCGAGATGCCGCGCGACATCTACCTCGACATCCTACGGGCGGGCCGCGACCACCCCGCCGTGTGGGACCCTACGGTGGCCCGCGATGATCGCCACCTAAGGTGAACGGCTCGTGGATGCAGGCGACGCACGCCTTGGCGTTGTCGACGTTCTCCCAGCTGACGCGCCACAGCCGATCCTCGATCCCACACACGGTACTGCCCCGCCAGCGCAGCTGGATGTCGTCGGGTGGTTCGGCCAGGTGCTGGATGGTGTCGCTGGATGGGACCCACACCCAGATCACGTCTGCCATCGGTGGTCCGGCCCTTTCGCGTCCTGACAGGTCCAGCCCGCCACCTGGTTGAGGGCTCCGGCCCTGGCGGACTGGGGGGCAGTCTAGAAGATCGCCATCCTCGTCCGCGGCCACTGGCGGCGCCAGTCCGTCGGACATTCCGCGACTACGCTTCCGGCGGTGTCCATCGAACCGATCACGCCGACCGCGCCCCACGACGTGGATCGGACCGTCTTCACCCAGACCTGGGCACGGCTGACGTTCCTGCACTGGGCCGTCAAGCCGGGACGGGTGGCGGCGCACCTGCCCGCCGGGATACGTCCCGACGTCATCGATGACGTGACCTACGTCGGCCTGATCCCGTTCTGGATGCAGGACGTCGGCGTCCTCGGTGGCCCCGCGGTGCCATTCTTCGGGTCGTTTTGCGAGACCAACGTGCGCCTGTACTCGGTCGACGGGGCGGGTCGGCGTGGTGTCGTGTTCGTGTCGCTCGACGCCTCACGGTTGGCGCCGGTGCTCGTCGCGCGCGCCACCGGGCTGCCGTACGTCTGGTCGCGCATGCGCTACCGGCGTCGCGGCGACCTCGTCAGCTACACGTCGCGACGCAGGCGGTGGCCCACCGCGCCGAAACCGCCCGGCACCGACCGCGCCCGCGCCACCGGGGCCCGGTCCTCGATCGGCCTGCGGGTCGGTCGTCGTATCGAGCCGGAGCGCCTCGAGCACTTCCTCACCGCGCGCTGGGGCCTGCACGCGTCCGACGGCCGGGGCGGCGCCGTGTTCTGGCCCAACCAGCACCCCCCGTGGTCCCTGCACACGGCGACGGTGGAGCACCTCGACGACGACCTGCTCGCGGCCGCCGGCTTCGGCGACCTCGCGCGCCGCCGACCCGACAGCGTTCTGTTCTCGCCCGGCGTGGACGTGCGCTTCGGATCCAGGAGGCCGGCATGAGCAGTCGAACGCAGCGCCGGCACGGCACCACTCACGCAACGCTGAGTGCCGAGCGTGGCAACAGAGGCCGGCGGGGCGGTGCTGGCTGCCACGCCCGCACGACCGTGGCAACGGGGGCCGGTGGGGCGGTCCTGGCTGCCACGCCCGGGTGACCGTGGCAACGGGGACCGGTGGGGCGGTGCTGGCTGCCACGCCCGAGATGAAGGCCAGGACGCCCGGGGAGAGCGGCCCCAACGGCCGGGCGGGTCACGCGGCGGCCACCGTGCGTGGACTGATGGTGACCGCGAGTGTCGGGCCCGGCTACGCGGCGATGTCGACCGCCGCGCCCATGTCGGGCAGCGCCACCGCCAGCACCTGGTCGTAGCGGTCGGCCAGGGTGATGTCGAGGTCCTCCCGGACGTGTTCGGGTACGTCGTCGAGGTCGTCGGCGTTGCGCCGCGGCAGCACCACCCGGCGCAGGCCCGCGCGGTGGGCGGCGAGGAGCTTCTGCTTCACCCCGCCGATCGGCAGCACCAGGCCCTGCAGGGTGATCTCGCCGGTCATGCCGACGTCGTTGGCCACCGGCTGCCCGCGCAACAGGCTGACCAGCGCGGTCGTCATCGTGATCCCGGCCGATGGTCCGTCCTTAGGGATGGCTCCGGCGGGCACGTGCAGGTGGATGCGGGTGGTGTCGGGCACGTCGTCGGGCAGCCCCAGCGCGGCCGCGTTGGCGCGCACGTAGGACAGCGCGATCTCCGCCGACTCCCGCATCACGTCGCCCAGCTGGCCGGTGATGGTCAGCGCCGCCTCACCGTTGGTCCGGTTCGCCTCGATGAACAGCACGTCACCGCCCATACCCGTGACCGCCAGCCCGGTGGCGACACCAGGGAGGCTGGTGCGCTCGGCGACCTGTTCGTGGTGCACCGTCGGGCGGCCGAGCAGGTCGACGACCTGGTCGGCGTCCACGGTGACCGGTGGCTCGGCATCACCGGTCGCGATGCGGGTGACGACCTTGCGGACCAGCTTGCCGAGCTGGCGTTCCAGGTTGCGGACACCCGCCTCGCGGGTGTAGCCGTCGGCGATCGCCGTCAGCGCGGCGTCGGTCAAGTCGAGCTCGTCATCACGAATGCCGGCCCGTGCCACCTGACGTGGCAGCAGGTGGTTGCGCGCGATCGCGACCTTCTCGTTGTCGCTGTAGCCGTCGAGGCGCACGACCTCCATCCGGTCGAGCAGCGGGCTCGGAATGGTGTCCACGACGTTGCCCGTCGCGATGAACAGCACCTCGGACAGATCGAGGTCGACCTCGAGGTAATGGTCGCGGAAGGTGTGGTTCTGCTCGGGGTCGAGCACCTCCAACAGGGCAGCGCTCGGATCGCCGCGCCAGTCGCTGGCGACTTTGTCGATCTCGTCGAGCAGGATCACCGGGTTGGCGGTGCCCGCCTCGGCAAGGGCGCGTGCGATGCGACCCGGCTGCGCACCAACATAGGTGCGGCGGTGGCCGCGGATCTCGGCCTCGTCACGCACGCCACCCAGCGCGACGCGCACGAACTGGCGCCCGAGCGCGCGCGCGACCGATTCACCGAGCGACGTCTTGCCCGTGCCGGGCGGACCGATTAGCGCAAGGATCGCACCGGTGCCGCGCCCAGTCTCGGGTCCGAGGTCACGCTCGGTGCGCAGCTTGCGCACGGCTAGGAACTCGATCAGCCGGTCCTTGATGTCCTCGAGGTACGTATGGTCCTCGTCGAGCACAACGCGGGCGGCGTCGAGGTCCAGGTTGTCTTCGGTCCGGTTACCCCACGGCAGCTCGAGGATGTGGTCGAGCCACGTACGGATCCACCCGTGCTCCGGGTTCTGCTCGCCCATCCGCTCCATGCGGCGCAGCTCCTTCTGCGCGAACGAGCGCACTTCGTCGCGCATCCCGGCGTCGGCCAGCCTCTGCTCGTACTCGGCGATCAGATCGCCGTCGTCGTCCTCGCCGAGCTCGGCCCGGATCGCGGCGAGCTGCTGGCGCAGGATCGCCTCGCGCTGCGACCGGTCGATCTGGTCGCTGGTGCGCTTGCGGACCTCGTCGCTGACGGTGACGTCGGCCAAGGTGTCCTTGGCCCAGCCCAGCACCTTCTCGAGTCGCGCGGTCACGTCGAGGGTCTCGAGCACCTCGACCCTGCGCTCGACCGTCAGGTCGGGGGAGTACAGGGCAGTGTCGGCCAGTGTCCCCGGGTCGGTGATCTCCGCCACGGCCGCGGCCACGCCGCTCGCCCTCCGGCGCCGGAGGATCTCGCCGAGCACCGCACGGTACTCGCGTGCGAGCTGGGCGGTCCGCGCCGGATCGCTGCTGGTCGGCGCGACGGGTTCGACGGCGACCCGCAGACCACCATGCTCGTCGTCGCGGCCCGCGCCGATCCTGGCCCGCTCGATGCCACGCACCAGCACCGCACGCGTGCCGTCCGCGGCCTGCTCGTCCTGCTCGACCATGCCGATCGTGCCGATCTGGGCGTAGCGACCCGCCATCTGGGGGACCAGCACGAGGCGTCCGTCACCCGCACGCGCGGCATCGATGGCACGCCGTGCCTGGTCGCTCTCGGCCACCATGTTCACGACCATCTGTGGTGCCACGACGCCGTCGGGCAGCGGCAGCAGGGGCAGCGCCACCGTGGTCACATCATCCATTCCAGCCACCTTCGCTCGTCACTTGCAGATCACAAGCTATCGGTGGCTGACCGGAATGGCTCCTCGGATCGCCGACCTACACCACGACGCTGTCGTCAGTGTCGGCGTCGGTCAGGACCACGGCGCAGGTTGGGCAGTACCAGCGGGCCTCGGCGGGTGTGCCGCACGCGTCGTGGCGCACAGGATCTCCGTCGCCCTCGGTGGCTCCCCACTGGGCGAGCACCCGCAGGGCGCTGGCCAGGGCGTAGCCGCTCGCCGTCAGCTCGTAGGCGTAGCGCGGTGGGCGCTGCTGGTACGGCTGCGCGATCACGACACGGTGGCGCTCCAGCTGCTTCAGCCGGCTCGACAGGATATTGGGCGCGATGCCGTCGACGTGCTCCTGCAGCTCGCCGAAGCGGCGCGGGCCGTCGAGCAGTGCCTCGATCAGCAGCAGCACCCAACGGTCACCGACACGCTCGGCTGCGTGGACCAGTGGCGAGGTCTCCGGTGTGCTCACGCTCGCATGCTACCCGCGGGGTCGGCAGATAGGGGTTGCCCCTCGACACGTTGAGGATAGTCTATTGCAAGTCACAAGTCACTAACCAAGGAGCCGACCGTGACGACCCTTGACGACCTGGCAACGGTCCTGCAGCAGATCGAGTCGCGGGTCGGACCCGCGGTCGTTGGCATCGGCCGGCGTCGCGGTGCCGGTTCCGGCATCGTGGTCGCCGAGGGCAGGATCGTGACCAACGCCCACAACATCCGCGGCGACACGGTCGGCGTCCGCCTGCACGACGGCTCACGGCTGGAGGGCACGCTGGCCGCCGCTGACCCCGACAGCGATCTGGCGGTCGTGACCGCCGACACGGGCGACATCACGCCCGTCGACTGGAGCACCGACGCCGCACCAGCGCTCGGCACCGCCGTGTTCGCGCTGTCGCGGGCGCGGTCGGACGCGGCGACACGCGTGACGTTCGGCACCGTCGCCGCCGTGGACCGCCGGTTCCGCGGACCCCGCAACCGGCCGATCACCGGTGCGTTCGAGCACACCGCACCGCTGGCCAGGGGCGCCTCCGGCGGTCCGGTCGTCGATGCGAGCGGCGCACTGTTGGGGATCAACACCCACCGCCTGGGAGAGGGGTTCTACCTCTCGGTCCCCGCTGATGAGGCGCTGCGCGCCCGTGCCGACGCGCTGGCCGCGGGTCAGGCGCCCTCACAGCGTCAGCTCGGCGTCGCGCTGGCGCCGCCCCACGTCGCCCGGCGCCTGCGAGGTGCCGTCGGCCTGCCCGAGCGTGACGGCCTGCTGGTCCAGCAGGTCTTCGACGACACACCGGCCGCGGCGGCCGGTCTGCGGCGTGGTGACCTGATCGTCGCGGTAGACGGCGCGGACGTCGACAGCATCGACGTGCTCTACACGGCCCTGGCGGGCCAGGGCGACACGCTGACCCTGCGCATCCTGCGAGGCGCCGACGAGAGCGACGTCACCGTCAGCTTCGACTAGCGCGGTCGGCAGGTCACGGAGCCTGACCGTCTCAGCGGCCGGCGACGTTGTCGATGAGCCCGGCCGCGAGGGCCTCGGACACCGACAGGTGTGATCCGTCGCGCAGTTCCGCCGCCGCCTCGTCCTGTGTGAGATGCGAGACCGCGGCGAGGTGCTCGGCGATCCGCCGCCACAGCTCGGAGACCTGCGCGGCGCCATGGCGGATGTCGTCGACCCGGCCCTCGATGACGTGGCCGCCGTCGAGGCGGAGGCTGATCGTGGCGCGTGGTGTCGCCGCCCGCCCGGCCGTGCCCGAGGCCAGCACGACCGCCGCCGTTCCGGTCGCGACCCCGATGCACCGCGTCGTCAGGGGTGCCCGCAGCAGGCCGATCACGTCCAGCACCGCCGGCAGCGCATCGACCGGCCCACCGGGGCTGTTGACGGTCAGCTCCACCGGGTCAGCCGAGCGGCCGTCGGCGAGCATCAGCTCGGCGCACACGCGGTCTGCGGCGGCGTGGTCGAGCGTGCCCATCAGCAGCAGGCGACGATCCTCACGGAGCTGCTCGACGGGATCGCCGGACGGCGCTGGGTCCACGAGCGGCACTACCGGAACGCGTGGCGCGGTCGTCGGATCGGGGTGATCCGGCTGCCGACGCGGATGCCACGGCACGCCCGGCGGCGGGATCTCGGGCGGCGGTTCGCCGGGAATCACGCGTCATCCTCTTCGTCGATCGGCGCGACGCCGAACCGCATGGTCAGCCCGAGTGCCTGGGCGTACCGCTCCAGGGTGGACAGGCGCAGGTCCCCGCGGTTCGCCTCGAGCCGGGCGACCGCCGACTGCGACGTGCGCATGCGCTCGGCGACGTCGGCCTGTGACCGACCGGCGGCGCGGCGACGTTCCGCCAGGTGGCGGACCACGTCGTCGATGTCGGCGTCGAGCTGGTCGAAGCCGGGGAAGACCGACCGCGGTTGGTGGCTGCGGTCACCGTCCATCGCCGTCATCTCGGCACCGCCTCGGCGTCCCGTCCGTCACGCGGCGCGAACGCGGTCAATGCCTGGGCGTCGCTGGCGGGGGAGCGGACGAAGAAGTCCGCCCACACTTCCGCCTCGGCGGGATAGCCGGTCGCGACGATCGCGGCGCAGGCGGCCTCTACGTCGAACGTCGTGGTGCGCAGCTGAGCGACGCCATCACGTAGCAGTGCCCAGTGGGCACCCGGACGGCCGTACGGCATGCCGACGCTTCCGGCGTTGACGATCAGGTGGCGGTGCGCCAGGCGGTGGAACGGCATGTGGGTGCGTCCGCAGACGATCGTCGACACGCCCCGATCGACGGCGGCCAGGATCTCCTCCCACCGCGACAGCCACGTGTCCACAACCACGACCTCCTCGTTGTCACGTGGCGCGCCGTGGCAGCGGAACAGCACAGCGCCGAAGCCGTCGACGTCCAGCGTGATGGGATGCGGCAGGTCGGCCAGCACGGCCACATGCCGGTCGGCGGGCTGCTGCGCCGCCCACGGCGCGATCGGGTCGGGGATGGTCGTCGTTCCCCCGCGTGCCAGCGTGACCAGCTCGCGGTCCGCGTTGCCCCGCACCCACACGACGCGGGCGCCGAGGCCCACGAGCCGGTCGAGCACGGCGACGGGCTGCGGACCCGCGGCGATGTCGCCCGTCATCACGATGCGGTCCGCGGCGGCGACCTCGGGCTCGGCCAGCACGGCATCGAGCGCGGGCGCGACGCCGTGGATGTCTGACAGCACGGCGAAGGTGCCGACGGCGGTGGCGGTGGGAGTCACGGGTCCTCCTGCGAGCAGTCCAGGCCGAGTTTGTCCGGCGGACCTCCCTGGGCCGTTGGGAGTCGAGCGCCGGCGAGACGATCAAGTTCGTGGAACCAGGCCCACGAAGTATATCAAATGTGATATGGACTGACGGGCGTGCTCGACATCGATGATGTGGCCGGACGGCGCGCGATCGAGACCGCCTTGGCGGGCCGGGTGACCGTGTCCGAGGAGCAACGCTGCCGCGGCGCTCGAGGTCATGGCGCGGTTCGCCGCCGACCCGAGATGGCTCATCTACCTTCCGCCGACCATGTCTCCGTCGGAGACGTCCACGGTCGAGGGCCTGCTCGAGCGTCCGGCCGAGGCGTTCGCGCACAACGCCTCGCGTGGCGTCGAGCGCGTCGTGTGCGAGGCCAAGCACATGGGGTCGCGAGTCGTCGTCGTGGTGGCACGCGACGCGGCCGCCGCGCAGAGGCGGTTCGGTGTGGGTGAGGGCGACGGGGGAGCGGTGCTGACCCGCACGGGACGGCCGTGCGTCGACCCCGACATCACGGCCGAGGTGGTCGACCGGGTACGCGGGGGCTGAGCCGAGCGGGCCTGTGGGACGAGCTCGAGACCGACTGGGTGTGCCTGGACGGCGAGCTGCTGCCGTGGAACGCGCGCGGCGATGCGCTGGTCCGCCGGCAGTTCGCGTCGGTCGGTGCGGCCGCGCGGGCGTCGCTGGCCGCCACCCGGACCGTGCTCGAGGGCACCGGCGACTGCGTCGATGTCAGCGACCTGCGCGCCACCGTCGCACGCCGCGTCGCGGCCGCCGACCGGTTCACCGACGTCTACCGCAGCTACTGCTGGCCAGTGGCGGGTTTCGCCGATCTCAGGCTCGCGCCGTTCCAGGTGCTGGCCGCCGAGGGACAGTGCTGATCAACCGGGGACACGACTGGCACATGGCCGTCGCCGCGCGGATGCGGACGCGTCGCAGCTGTGCGTCGCGACGCCACACGTCGCCCCCCGCACCCTCGAGGCGCTGCGGTCACGCACCCTGAATCACAAACGCGCGATGGCGCAGCGGGAGTTCGCGCTGGGTGTCGAGGCGGTGACCCGGTACGTCGACCGTGAGCCGCTGCACCGCGTGCACGAGGCGGTGTTCGGCGTCCTGGCGATCGAGAGCGAGCCGGTCGATCCGCGACTGTGACTTCTATAGGTCTTGACTTATATAAGATCTGTACTATACTCGGGGGACATGCACGCGTTCGACGTCCTCGGGGACCCGGTGCGCCGTCGCATCCTCGAGCTGCTGGCCGATGGCGAGCAGCCCGCCGGGGCGGTGACCGCGGTCGTGCGGGACGAGTTCGGGATCTCACAGCCGGCGGTGTCGCAGCACCTCAGGGTGCTGCGTGACAGCGGGTTCGCCCGGGTCAGGCCCGATGGCGCGCGGCGGCTCTACGCGCTGGACGCCTCGCCGCTTCGCGACGTGGACGACTGGCTCGACAGGTTCCGGGCGTTCTGGACACCGCACCTCGACGCTCTGGCGACCGAACTCAGGCGCGGGCAACGACAGAGACGGACGGCACAGGCCGGCCCGGATGACAGGAGTAGTGACGCATGATCGATGTCGAGCACCAGATCAGCGCGGTCAGCAGGCAGGTAGGCTCCCGGACGCTCGACGCGGGCGACGCCCGCGTCGTCACGGTCAGCCAGACCTACGACGCGGACGTCGAAGACGTGTGGGACGCCTGCACGAACGCCGACCGCATCCCGCGGTGGTTCCTGCCCGTGACCGGCGAGCTGAAGGAGGGCGGCCGCTACGAGCTGGAGGGCAACGCGAGTGGGACGATCGACACCTGCGACCCGCCGCACGGGTTCACCGCCACGTGGGAGTTCGGTGGCGAGGTCAGTTGGATCGAAGTGCGGCTGGCCGAGGTCGGCGGCGGACGCACCGAGCTGCGACTCGATCACGTCGCCCACGTCGACGACACCCGGTGGACGCAGTTCGGTCCGGGCGCGGTCGGGGTCGGGTGGGACCTGGCGCTGACGGGCCTCGCCTCCCACCTCGGCGCCGATGGCGCCGCGGTCGACCGGGACGAGGCTGAGGCGTGGGCGATGTCCGACGAGGGCCGGGCGTTCATGACGCGCAGCAGCGGGGCCTGGCGTGATGCCAGCATCGCCGCCGGGACCGACCCCGACCAGGCGACCGCGTCGGCCGAGCGGACGACGGCGTTCTACACCGGACAGGACGTGCCGGAGACGTCAACCTGACACCATCGGCCGCCCGGTGGCCGAGACCACCGGCGGCCACGTGGCGCAACCTCGTCATCAGTGACGCGTCCGAGTCGCCGCCGAGCAGGGCACGCCATCACCCGACCTGAGCACAGGTCGTGTGATGTGTCTGCGGGGAGCGCGGTCGACAGGCGCTGTCCGTGGTGGCAGGCTCGACGGCACGGATCACTGCCCGGGAGCACCCACCGATGGTCTACGCCTTCATCGTCGGACCGGTCGCGATCGCGGTCCGCTACTGGGAGGAGCGTGACCGGGAGGTTGAGGGCGGCGCGCGCATCGAGGTCCGCCGCGTCGCCGAGGTGATCGGCGAACGGCACCGTCCGGGTGCCGCGGGCTGGCGCATCGAGCCGGTCGCGGACGGCGGCCTGTGGCGGTCCGACATCCTGACCGTCATCAGCCGGCCCGGCAACGAGGTGCGGTACCACCATCATCCCGAGTTCAGCGACGGCGACGTCGGCCGGCGGGTGTTCGATCCCGAGATGACCGCGGACCCGGTCGGCTTCACGATGGCACGACTCGCCGACGTCCCACGACTGCTGGCCGACGCCGGCGAACCGGAGCTGGCCGAACAGGTCGACCGGGCCGCGGTCGAGGCGGTCCTGCCGGCGGTCCGCGACGCGATCGACGCCTGCCTCGCGCGGATGCCGCGTGTCCCCGCCGACGCCTGACTCGCCGCCGTCGGCGAACTCCTTCAGGTCCGGCTAGACCTTGCTGAACGCCTCGTGACTGGCCCGCCCGAGCAGCATCGCCGTGCTCTCGTGCTGCTCGCGACCCTTGAGCTCGTAGGCCTCCTCGACGAACTCGATGTCCTTGACGTGGAGCAGACAGGGCAGACCGGACGCGGAGTGGGTTTTGGGATGCCAGCGCGCTGGACAACTCTGGTGCGACGTGGCACCGTCACACAGATGACCAGCAGACCCGCCGCAGCGCAGCACCTGCGCGACCTCGCGCGGCTGCGCCGCGTTCGCGACCGGATCGACCGGGAGTACGCGCAGCCGCTGGACGTCGAGGCGCTCGCCCGGGGCGCGCACATGTCGGCCGGGCACCTCAGCCGCCAGTTCCGGCTCGCCTACGGCGAGTCGCCGTACGCCTATCTGATGACGCGGCGCATCGAGCGCGCGATGGCGCTGCTGCGTCGTGGCGACCTCAGCGTCACCGAGGTCTGCTTCGCGGTCGGCTGCTCGTCGCTGGGCACCTTCAGCACTCGCTTCACCGAGCTGGTCGGTGTGCCGCCCAGCATCTATCGGCGCCAGGCGGCGCGCGCGACGGCGGGGATCCCGTCGTGCGTGGCGAAACAGGTGACCAGACCGATCAGGAATCGAGAAGCACCGGTCACCCAACCGCAACTAGCCTGAGCGCCATGGACATCACAATTCACTCGAGCTTCCTCCCGCAGAACGACCCGGACGCCGCCCTGGCCTTCTATCGCGACACCCTCGGCTTCGAGGTCCGCAGCGACGTCGGATACGAAGGGATGCGCTGGATCACAGTCGGACACGCCGACCAGCCCGGCACGTCCGTCGTCCTGTATCCGCCGGCCGCCACCCCCGGCCTCACCGACGACGAGCGCCGCACCATCGCCGAGATGATGGCCAAGGGCACCTACGGCATGCTCCTCCTGGCCACCAAGGACCTCGACGGTACCTTCGAGCAGCTGCAGGCCAGCGACGCAGAGGTCGTCCAGGAGCCGACCGAGCAGCCGTACGGGGTTCGCGACTGCGCCGTCCGTGATCCCGCGGGCAACCACATCCGCATCCAGGAGCTGCGCTGAGCCGTCTGGCGATCGCAGCCATGACCTGCACCGACGGCACCGTGAAGGAGCCCGCGCACGACGTCGGTGGCGGCCGCCCGGTGGCCACCGTCACCGACCCCGATGGCAACGTCCCCGGGCTGCTTCAGGACCGATGAGTGCCGACCCCCCGCTCCCGCGCTCAGCGTCGTCGCGACACCGAGCATCGGCTCACCCACGACAGCGATGTCTGGGTGGCCAGTGCCTCGGCGGACGGTGCGCCGTATCTGGTGCCACTGTCCTTCGACTGGGACGGCGAAACGCTGCTGGTGGCCACGCCGACGGACAGCCCGACCGGCAGGAACCTGGCTGCCACCCGAACCGTTCGGCTGGGGCTTGGCCACACCCGCGACGTGTCCATGATCGATGGCGAAGTCGAGGTCCTCGAGATCGACGCGCTGCCGCAGCAGCGGGGTGACCGGTTCGCCGCGCGCACCGGCTTCGACCCGCGTGCTCTGGCCACCCCGTACCGCTGGTTCCGCATCTCCCCGCGCCGCATCCAGGCCTGGCGCGAGGTGAACGAGCTGCGCGACCGCGAGCTGATGCGCGACGGCCGCTGGTTGGTCTGACGCCTCGGCCGGGCGCGCCGCGTGGTCGGGGCCGGAGGCTCCACGGGCCGAAGCGAAGGAGAACCAGACGTACGCTCGAAGCTGGTCAGATCCGAGCCAGGCGACGCCGACGGAGACTGCGAAGGCGGCCCTGCCCGACAGATGGAGACACACGATGAGCACGGCCA